>DAINOY010000064.1:1176-7930 GCA_036743735.1 Chloroflexota bacterium | reverse complement strand
GACGGCAGAGCCGTGTCCGAGCTCGTGCGCCGCCTGCTGGCCGAGGCCGGCTGATGTTCATTCCCCGGACGCTGGCCCAGGGCGATCGCCGGGTGCCTGGCGGCGCGGTGGTGCGGGCGGTCGGCATCGGGCTCTTCCTGACCCTGGCCCTGACGCTCATCCTCGCGGCGAGCTTCGCGCCGGGCCAGGTGAACCTGCGCGCCGGCCAGGTGGCGCCGGAAACGATCAACGCGCCGAGCAGCGTGACCTTCGTGTCGGAGGTCGAGACGAACGCACAGCGCGAGGCGGCTGCCGCCGCGGTCGAGGACGTCTACGTCTCGATCCCGGGCGCGCGGATGGAGCAGCTGAATACGTACGACGCCGTTGCGTCGCGCGTCCGTCGCGCACTCGAGCTGCGCGACAACGGCGTCTACGACGCGCAGGAGCTGCCCGCGGCGATCGAGAGCCGCGCCACGACGATGAGCGAGGCGCAGGTGGCGCTGGCCGCGACGCTGACGCTCGACCAGTGGGACGCGCTCGCCGCCGCGGGGCGCGCAGCCCTGGACGACACGCTGGCGGGCGACGTCACCGACGAGGATCTCGCCGTTGCGCGGCAGCAGGTGCGCGAGGCGATCCCCGCCGAGCTGCCGCAGCCGCAGCGCGAGCTGATCGGCGACCTGGCCGCTCTCCACGTGGAGCCCACGATCGAGTTCAGCCAGGAGCGCACCGCGGATGCCCGGGACCAGGCGCGCGCGGAGGTGCCCGATGTCGTCGTCCGCGTCGAACAGGATGAGAACATCGTCCGCGCGAACGAGGTCATCAGCGCCGCCGACATCGAGGTGCTCGAGCGGCTGGGCCTGACCCAGGGCCAGGGCGGCCTGGCCTCGCTCGTCGGCTACCTGCTGGCGAGCGCGGTGATCGCGTCGCTCCTCGTCGCGTTCCTGTGGCGCGCGCAGCCGGAGATCTGGTTCCGCAACCGCTCCCTTCTCCTCTTCATCCTCGTCCTGCTCGTATCGGCGATCGCGCTGCGCATCGCCGGCGATCGGACCCTCTGGGCCTACGCGGTTCCGATCCCGGCGGCGGTGATGCTGACCGCCATCCTGCTCGGCACGCCGATCGGTGCCGCGATGACCGTGGCGCTGGCCACGATCGCCGGCATCGTGAATCGCGATGCCCTCGAGGTCACGCTGTACGTCCTGGCCGGCGGGATCGTCTCGCTGCTGGCGATCGTCCACGCCGAGCGGCTGAACGTCTTCTATCGGGCGGGAGCGCTGCTGGGTGTCACGAACCTCGCCGTAGTGGGCGCCTTCTCGCTCCTCGCGCCGCGCGAGCTGGGGGCGGTGGCGCAGCTGGCCGCGGCGGCACTCGTGAACTCGGCGCTGTCCGTGCTCCTGGCCGTGGGCTCGTTCGCCGTGCTCGGCAACCTGTTCGGGATCATGACGATCTTCCAGCTCCTCGAGCTGGCGAACCCCTCGAACCGGATGCTGCGCCGCCTCCTGCTCGAGACGCCGGGGACGTACCACCACAGCGTCATGGTCGGCAACCTCGCGGAGCGGGCGGCGGAGACGATCGGCGCAGACCCGCTGCTGGCCCGCGTGGCGGCCTACTACCACGACATCGGCAAGACGAAGAATCCGCTCGCCTTCATCGAGAACCAGGGCGGAGGACGCAACATCCACGACGACCTGTCGGCCGAGACGAGCGCGCGAATCATCGCCAGCCACATCCGCGACGGGATCGACCTCGGCTACGAGCACGGGCTGCCGGTTCAGGTCATCGGCTTCATCCCGCAGCACCACGGCACGAGCGTCATGACCTACTTTCACCAGAAGGCGCTGCGCGAGGCGGGCGGAAACGCCGAGCTCGTCGACGAGACCCGCTTCCGCTATCCGGGACCCAAGCCTCAGACGCGCGAGGCGGCGATCCTCATGCTGGCCGATGGGGTCGAGGCATCGGTCCGGTCGCTGGACAGCAAGGACGAGCCGAGCATCCGCGCCATGGTCGACCGCATCGTCGACGCGCGGGTCGAGGACGGGCAGCTCGACGACGCCGAGTTGACGCTGAAGAACATCGCCCAGATCAAGGACGCGTTCGTGGGGCAGCTGCTGGGGATGTACCACCAGCGCATCAAGTACCCCGACAACGTCGTCCCGATCGAGCGCCGCGAGCAGGCCTGACGGACCGCTCCGACACCTTGAGTGCGCCCGACTCGCCGGGCTACGATGGCGACGCATGGGCTGCACGGTCACGTTCCACGACCGGATCGGGCACGATCGCCTCACCGAGGCGGTCGAGCCGCTGAATGCCGATGGCGCCCTCGCGATCCTGGAGTCGGCGATCTGCGAGACGGTGAAACGTGCCTACGAGGGGCGCGAGACCGAGGTCGAGCTCACGCTCTGCGGCGACCCGGAGATGGAGCGCCTGCATTTCGACCACATGGGCGAGCGTGGACCAACCGACGTCCTCTCCTTCCCGCTCCATGAATGGTCCCTCGACGGCGCGGCGTCCCACCTGGCCGATGAGGACGGCGTCGGCCCGCCCGGCATGCCGCTGCTGCTCGGCGACGTGGTGATCGACGTCGACCAGGCGCTGCGGCAGTCAGCCGATGGTGGCTGGAGCGTGGCCGAGGAGCTGGCGCTCCTCGCCGTCCACGGCACGCTGCATCTGATGGGACACGACCATGCCGAGATCGAGGAGGAGGAGCAGATGCGCGCTGCCGAGCAGGCCGTGCTGCGCGTGCTGCACCGTCGTCACCACGATGTGGCGTGGCGCCCCGGATCGCTCTTCGACCGCGCCGGCCATGCGGTGACCTCGGGCAGCTGATTCCCCTCAGGCGGCCTCGGCCACGGGCTCGGCCATCGGCTCGGCCGCTGGCGTGCGAAGCTCGCCTGGCGCGGTCGCGTCGGCGTGACGCACGGGTTCGGATGGCGCCACGACCCAGGCGACGAGGAGTGCGGCGAAGCTGGCGAGTGCGGCGATGATCATCGGTCCTTGGCCTCCTGTGGAGCGGTCAGAGCTGGTAGGCGATCTCGCCATGCTGGGCGAGATCGAGCCCGGCCTCTTCGGCCGCTGACTCGACCCGGACCGGGACGACGAGGTTGACGAGAGCGAGGATCGCGGCAGTCATCACGGCCGAGTAGCCGGCCGTCACGCCCACCCCGAGCAGTTGTGTGACGAGCTGTCCGGGATTGCCGGCCAGGAGCCCGTCGAGGCCCGCGGGGTTGACCGCGGTCGTGGCGAAGACGCCGGTGGCAATGGCGCCGAACGCGCCGCCGACGCCATGGACGGCGAAGACGTCGAGGGCATCGTCGACCCGCGAGCGCAGGCGCAGGAGCGACGCGGCGTAGCAGACGGCGCCGACGCCGAGGCCGATGAGCACCGCCGCGGCCGGCGTCACGTACCCGGCGGCGGGGGTGATGGCGACGAGGCCCGCCACCGCCCCGACCGCGGCGCCGAGCACCGACGGCGAGCCGCGATGCAGCCAGCTGATCGTGACCCAGGTGATCGCGGCCATCGCCGCCGCGGTGTTCGTGGTGACGAAGGCGGTTGCCGCGAGGCCGTTGGCGCCCAGCGCCGAGCCCGCGTTGAAGCCGAACCAGCCGAACCAGAGGAGGCCGGCGCCGAGCACGGTCATCGTCACGTCGTGCGGCTCGGTCGCGTGCTCGGTGAGACCCAGCCGTCGACCCACGAACAGGGCCGCCACGAGCGCTGCCACGCCGCTGCTGAGGTGGACGACGGTGCCACCGGCGAAGTCCAGGACCCCCAGGCCGAAGAGCCAGCCATCTGGCGACCAGACCCAGTGGGCGATGGGCGCGTAGACCAGCGTCGACCAGGCGACGGCGAAGAGGACGAAGGCCTTGAAGCGCTTGCGCTCCGCGAACGCGCCGGTGATGAGCGCCGGGGTGATGATCGCGAACATCATCTGGAAGGCCATGAAGGCGAGATGCGGGACCGTCGTGGCATACGTGTCGCTCGGTGCGCCGGTGACGCCGTTGAGGCCCAGCCACTCGAGCCCGCCGATCAGCCCGAGCCCGGTATCGGGCCCGAAGGCCAGCGTGTAGCCCCACAGCACCCACGTGACGCTGACGAGGCCCAGGATGAAGAAGCTGTGCATGATCGTGGAGAGCACGTTCTTCCGGCGCACGAGGCCGCCGTAGAAGAGCGCCAGGCCGGGCGTCATCAGCATGACGAGCGCGGCCGAGGTCAGAATCCAGGCGGTGTCACCGGCGTTGATCTCAGGCATCGGACTCCTCGGTGTCGCGGGCCAGCTTGTGCAGCCAGCCTAAAGACCGATCTCCGCGCGCTCCACGCCGCCGGCATTGCGCTTTCGTTGCGACCGTTGTGCAGAGCGCCCAATCAGAACCGGCGATCGGCCCTCAGCTCGGCGGGGATCGCGGGGCCGCGACCGAGGATCGCGTCGACGGCCAGGCGTGCCGAGGCCGGGCCGGTCGAGATGCCCCACGGACCGTGCCCGGCACACACGAAGAGGCCGGCACGCCCCGGCGCTGGACCGATGAAGGGTCGGCCATCGACCGACTGCGGCCGTGCGCACAGCCGACGCCCGACGACCGCCGATTCGGCGAGCGCCGGGATGAAGCGCCGGCCGCGTCGGAGCAGGATCGGCTCCGCCTCGGCAGGATCTGGCTCGTCCGGGAAGAAGGTCGAGCCCAGCGTGCCCCTCTCTGCCACCGACAGGCTGAAGAGCGCCTGACGCTCGCCGGGAACGGACCAGCGCACGGCGCCGCCGGCGATCTCGTCGTCGATCTCGGCCTCCTCCATCACGTGGCGTGCGGAGAACGGGAGGTCGAGGGCCAGCGTCACCCCCCACGTGCGGCGGATCGGCTGCCACGTTCCTGACGGATCGACGATCGCCGGGGTCCATGGGCCGGCCGCCACGAGGATCGCGTCCGCGCCGAGCCGCTCGCCGCTCGCCAGCGTCACCGTCGTGCCGGCCAGCCGCCCCGCGGCACCGATGCGCATCTCGACGCCGCGCCGCTCCGCCAGCGCGGCCCAGGCTGCCGTGGCAGCGTGCGGCGGGATGGGATACGCCGTCTCCAGCCGGATCGCGCTGATATCCGGCCCGAGCACGGGCTCAAGGGCGCTGGCGCGGTCGTGGAAGGTCGGGCTGAGTCGGGGGACCGAGGCGCGCAGCGCTTCGACCCGTGCGTGGAGGCCATCCGCGTCGGGAGAGACGAGGAGCAGGCCCGCCGGCGCGCCCGGGAAGTCGAGCCCATCGAGCGCCGCGTACGCCATCACGGACGCATCGAAGAGCGGCTCGAGGACCGGGTCGTACGGATGCTGCACGGCGCCGAGGTTGCGCCCGGAAGCTCCGGCGCCGATCGCCGTGGCCTCGATCAGCGTGACCGCCACGCCGTCCTCGGCGAGCATCGCGGCAGCGGCGCAGCCGATGATCCCGCCCCCGATGACGACGACGTCACGCACGCGTTGGAGTCAGGGCCGCCGGAAGGCCAGGATCGAGATCACGACGCCCGCCAGCAGCAGCCCGACCATGCCGATCGTGGCGAGTGGTGGTCCCTCGTCGGGCTCCGCCTCGCCGCCCGAGAGCAGCGAGGGCATCTGCCAGTTGGGATCGATGCTGCCCGCCATTCCGCTGCCGTCGTCGAACTCCACGCACACGAAGCGCATCGGCGGAGGCGGCGCTTCGCCCGGCGCCGCCCAGCCCTCGGGAACGATCGGATCGGCGGTGATCCAGATGTGGCCCGGCTTGTTCGCATCGGGGCCGCTGCCGAACTGGTCGGCAAGCCCGAGCGCTGCGATCGTGGTCGTGCCGTTGAACGCGAGCGGTGCCTGGTTGCAGGGGTCCATCGCGTTCGGGTCAATGGGGTTCACGATCGGCACCGCGGCGTGCGCCACCCCGCTTCCGGCGAGGAGCACGACCGCGACGACGCCGAGAACACGAGCGATGCCTCGCATGGGCGCCATCGTACTCTCGGCCGCTACCATCGCCCGTGCGATGAAGGTGATCTGCGGACTCGGCAATCCGGGTGAACGCTACCGGCTCACCCGTCACAACGTCGGGTTCAGGGTCGTGGACCTCCTGGCGGACCGATGGGCCCTGACGGGCCAGGGACGGGTGAAGGACGGCGCCGCGCTGCTCGAGCATCGGCTCCCGGAGCCTGCCGGCCGGGTGCTCCTCGTGAAGCCGCTGAAGTACATGAACCTCTCCGGCGGGCCGCTGAGGGCCGCGATGCGCCAGACCGATGCCGACCCTGCGAGCGATCTCCTTGTGATCGCCGATGACGTCGACCTGCCGCTCGGCAAGCTGCGCCTGCGGCGCGCCGGGTCGGCCGGCGGACACAACGGGCTGCGCGACATCATCGCCGCCTTCGGCACCAGCGACTTCGCCCGGCTGCGCGTCGGCATCGGCCGCGGCGGCGAGACGGTCGACCATGTGCTCGCGACGTTCACGCCCGATGAGCGCGAGCTCGCGACCGAGGCGATCGCCACGGCAGCCGACGCCGCCGAGCGCTGGCTGCGTGACGGCATCGACGAGGCCATGAACGCGTTCAACGGGCTGGACCTCGACGCACCGATCGCCTGAGCGGCGGTACCATTCGCGATCCATGTCCTCGTCCCGCGGCGGCGGCGCCCGCCGCGTCGCGTCGCTCACCCATGACCTGGCCGGGGCACTGCCGGCTCCGGGGCGGCTGCGCGTGCCCGCCGCGGCGCGCGCGGCGTTCATCGCGGCGCGGCGCAGCGCCCTCCCGGGCACGCACCCGCTCGTTGTCGTGGCGCGCAACGACGACGAGGCACA
>DAINOY010000064.1:0-1076 GCA_036743735.1 Chloroflexota bacterium | reverse complement strand
TCGGCGAGCGGATCGCCCAGCGCGGCCTGCTCACGGCGCTCGTCGGCGGCGGCTACGAGGCCGCAGTCGAAGTGAGCGGTGTCGGAGAGTTCGCGAACCGCGGCGGCATCGTCGACGTCTGGCCGCCCGGCGCCTCGGAGCCGCTGCGCATCGAGCTCTTCGGCGACGAGGTCGACTCGATCCGTGCCTTCGACGCGGTGACCCAGGCGAGCCGCCGTCGCCACGAGGCGGCCGTCCTGCTGCCGGCGAGCGAATTCATCCCGCAGGACGGCTGGGCCTCGCTGGGCGAGCGGGCGCCGGGCCTCACCGAGCTGCTCGCCGCGGACCTCGTGCGGCTGGAGCAGGGCGACCTCGAGCAGGCGGCGGAGACGTGGGTGGCGCTCCTCAGCGCCGGGCCGGCGACCGAGCATCTGCCGCCTGCGTCGCACCTGGTCCTCACCGACCCCGACGAGCTGCGCGCAGTGGCCGAAGCGCTCGACGCGCAGGCGGCCGAGCGGCGCGCATCACTCGTCGAGGCAGGGGAGCTGCCCGACGATTGGCCGCTGCCGTACGACGCGGGCGACACGCTCCGCCAGCTCGAGACGCTCGCCGCAGAGTGGCTCGACGAGCAGGATGGTGCCAACGCCGGCTATCGGGCCGCTCCGGTGCTGCCGGGCAGGGCCGACCAGCTCGGGCGCTGGCTGGGAGACCTGGCGCAGGAGCAGCGCGGTCTCGTCATCACGACCGACCAGGCGAGCCGTATCGCCGAGCTGCTCGAGGAGGCCGGCCGTCAGGCCGGCGCCGCCGCCGAGCTGTTCGAGCCGCCGAAAGCCGGAGGCATCGGGCTCGTGCATGGCTCGCTGACTGGCGGGTTCGCTCACGCGCCGACCGGGCTCGCCGTGCTCACCGACCATGAGCTGTTCGGGGCGTCGCGCGTGCGGCGGCTCACGCCCTCGAAGCGCGTCGTTACCCGTGATCTGATCGGCAAGCTCAGCCCGGGCGACCTCGTCGTGCACGTCGACCACGGCATCGCGCGGTACGTCGGCATGACCCAGCGCGAGTTCTCCGGAGCGGTGAAGGAGTACCTCCAGCTCGAC
>DAINOY010000063.1:0-7963 GCA_036743735.1 Chloroflexota bacterium | reverse complement strand
GCCCAGCCGGCCGCCGGTGGCCTGGCGGCGCCCCTTCGACTGCGTGACTTCCGCCTGCTCTTCGGCGGCGAGAGCATCTCGGTCCTGGGCGACCAGTTCCATTTCGTGGCGCTCGCCTGGCTGGCGCTGCAGCTCACCGGCTCGGGGCTCGCGCTTGGGACGGTGCTGATGACCGCCGGCATCCCGCGCGCCGTCTTCATGCTCCTCGGGGGCGCGCTCAGCGACCGGTTCTCGCCGCGCAATCTCATGCTCACCTCGAACGCCATCCGCGGCGTCGTGGTCGGCGCCTTCGCCGTCGTGGTCCTGAGCGGCAACGCGGAGCTGTGGCACCTCTACGTCGTCGCCGCGATCTTCGGCGTGGTCGACGCGTTCTTCTACCCGGCCCTCAATGCGGCGCTGCCGATGCTCGTCACACCGCCGCTGCTCCCCGGCGCCAACGCGCTGCTCCAGGGGACGCAGCAGCTCGCCGGGCTCATCGGCCCGGCCATCGCCGGGATCGTGGTCGCCGCAGTGCAGACCGGCCCGGCATTCGCCATCGACGCGGCGTCCTTCGGCGTCGCCGCCACGGCCCTCTTCTTCATCCGCGGCGCGCGGCGCGCGCCGGCGAGTGACGCCACGCAGGCCGCGTCCGGTGGCTCGCTCCTCGGCACGATCGGCGATGGGCTGCGATACGCCTGGGCCGATCCCGCCATCCGGACCCTCATCGTCCTGATCGCCGGCTTCAACCTCGCCTTCAACGGACCGATCTTCGTGGGTCTCGCCTCGCTCGCCGATGGCCGCTTCGGCGGTGGGTCGGCGGCGTTCGGCATCCTCATCTCGGCCTGGGGCGGCGGCGCATTGCTCGGTGCCGTCGCCGCCGGCTCGCTCGGGCGTGTCCCGCACCTCGGGGCCATCGTCCTGGCCCTCGCCGGCGTGATTGGCATCGGCCTCGGGCTGATCGGCATCGCGCCAAACGTGCCCGTGGCGTTCGCGATCCTGGCCGTCGTCGGCCTCGGTGGGGGCTTCGTCAACGTTCGAGTCATCGCCTGGCTGCAGGCGCGGGTGCCGGAGACCTACATCGGGCGGGTGATGAGCCTCGTGATGCTCGCATCGGTCGGCCTCGCGCCGCTCTCGCTCGCGGCCAGCGGCGCGCTCGTCGATCTCGGCTCGGTGACGCTCCTCTTCTGGATCGCGACCGCCATCATCCTCGCCACCGTCGCGCTGGGCTTCGTCTGGCGACTGCCGGCGAGCATGGAGACCCAGGCGTGACGACCGCGGCGATCGAGGCGACCGGGCTCGTCAAGGAGTTCCCCAAGGGCCGCCGCACGCTGTGGCAGCGCCTGCGGCGCGAGCCCGATACGCGATCGCGCTTCCGGGCGGTCGACGGCGTCGACCTGCGAATCGAGCGCGGTGAGATCTTTGGCCTGCTCGGTCCGAACGGCGCAGGAAAGACCACGACGATGCGGATGCTCGCCACGCTCCTCGAGCCGACCGCCGGCACCGCCAGCGTCCTGGGGCTCGACGTCGTGAACCAGGCGCGCGAGGTGCGACGGCAGATGGGCGCCGTGCTGTCCGACGGCCGCAGCCTGTACTGGAAGCTCACCGCGCGCGAGAACCTCGAGTATTTCGCCGCCCTCTACCATGTCCCGCCCGCCGAGACGCGGCGCCGCATCGACGAGGCGCTCGAGGCCGTCCGACTCACGGACCGCCAGGACGACTACGTCGAGCGCTACAGCGCCGGGATGCGGCAGCGCCTGGTCCTGGCCCGTGCGCTGCTGCCTGATCCCCAGCTCCTGCTGCTCGACGAGCCGACGGTCGGCCTGGACCCGCAGAGCTCGCGCGACCTGCGCGATCGGGTCGCCGCGCTGCGAGCCGATGGCCGCACGGTGGTGCTCACGACGCACTACATGGAGGAGGCCGACCAGCTCTGCGACCGGATTGCGATCATCGACCACGGGCACATCGTCGCGCTCGACACCCCGCTCGGCTTGAAGCGCCTCATGGGAACCGATGATCCGGAACGCGTGACGCTCGAGGACGTGTTTCTGTCGCTCACCGGCCGGGCGCTCCGCGAATGAACACACGGCTGCTGCTGGCCGATGGTCGCGCGCTGCTCGCCGCCGGGATGAAGGAGTGGCGCGTCCTGCGCCGCTACCCGACGATGTTCCTCGGGTTCCTCTTCTGGCCCATCGCGCTGCCGATCGCGTACGTCTTCCAGGCGAACGCCTATGCCGGGACCGAGGCATCGGTCCAGGCCTTTGCGGATCGCGCCGGGACCACCGACATCGCCGGCTTCCTGTTCCTGGGCTGGGCCGCCTACATGTGGATCAGCATGATCCTGTGGGGTCCCGGCACCGCCCTGCGGACCGATCAGATCCGAGGCACGCTGGAAGCGGTCTTCATGACGCCCGCCTCACGGCTGGCGATCATCTTCGGGCCAGTGGTGACCCAGGTCGTCTGGGCGCTCTGGATGTTCCTCGTCGTGGGCGTCGCGCTCGTCGTCGGCTTCGGCACCCACATCGGCGTCGCGGAGGCGCTGCGCGCGATCGCGGTCATCCTGGTCGCCGTGCCCGCCCTCTACGGGCTCGGGGCGCTCTTCGCCGCCGTGGTGCTGCGCTTCGGCGAGGTGCACGCGCTGGTGCAGGCGGTCCGCGGCGTCTTCACCGCGCTGTGCGGGATGAGCTTCCCGATCATCGTCCTGCCCGAGCTGGCGCGCTCGGTCGCGCTGGCACTGCCGCCGACCTATCTCATCGCCGACCTGCGGGCCGTGCTGCTGAGCGGGGCGCACCTGGCGCAGCTGCTCCCCGACCTCGCGATCCTGCTCTCGATCGGTCTCGTGCTCTGCGCCGCAGCGATCGTGGCCTTCGACCGTACCGAACGCTTCGCCCGTCGTGGCGGCTCGCTGGCGCAGTACTGATGACCGCACTGTCGCGGGCCACTGCGCGCCTCCCCGCGTCGCACGATGCCCGGGCCGAGCTGCGCGCCGCGCTCGCCATCGCGCGAAAGGAGCTCCAGGTCGCGCGGCGCTACCCGCTCAACCTGGTGAACGAGGTGCTCCAGCCGCTCTACCAGTTCCTGCTTCCGTCGCTCCTGCTCGGGGCGACGTTCCTGGTCGGCGGCCGCGCCCTGGGGTTCGAGGCGGTCACCGGCACCACGGACGTGGCGGGCTATCTCTTCCTCGGCTCGCTCGTCGCCGGGCTCATCGGCACGGGCTTCTGGGAGATCGCGTTCAGCTTCAAGCGCGAAATGGATGCCGGGACGCTCGAGCCGCACTGGCTCACCCCGACCAGGCCGTCGACGATCGTCCTGGGCCGCGCCATCTCGGGGCTCGCGATCGCCGGCGGCGCTTCCGTCGTGCTGCTCGGCCTGGGGGCGATTGTCTTCGGCGCCTCGCTGGGGCCGGGCCTGCTGCTGGCGCTGCCGGCGCTGCTCATCGCCGGGCTGAGCATCGTCGGCATCGGCTTCCTCGTCAGCTCACTCGTCCTGTTGATGCGCGACCCGAACTTCTTCGTCGACGCGGGCAGCTTCGTGTACGGCATCCTCACCGGCGTGGCGGCGCCGATCCTGGTGTTGCCGTTGTTCGTCCAGCCGATCAGCTACCTGTTGCCGACGACCTACGCGCTCGACATCCTGCGCGTCGGCGCGCTCGGCACGGTTCCGATCGCCCCGCTGCCGCTCGAGTGGCTGGCGCTGAGCGGACTGACGATCGTGATCTACCTCGCTGGTCGGCGCGCCTTCGAGCGCACCGAGCGGCGCATGCGGCGCATGGGAACGCTCGGGCAGCACTGAACGGCGGCCGATAGACTGAGCGAGGTGGAGCCAGCGACCACCAACGACGCGATCACCGTCATCGAGCACGCGAACTTCGCGGTCTCCGACCGCAGCGGCGACATCTCGCCGACCGGCTACGACGGCTTCTTCGTGGCCGATACCCGCTTCCTCTCGCGCTTCGTGCTGCGCCTGGGAGGGAAGGCACCCGAGCCCCTTTCGGTTGCCGCCGAGGACCACGGCGCGGCGACCTTCTACCTGGCCAGCCCGACGCTCGGACGCATCGCGCCGAACACGATCGCGATCATCCGCGACCGCGCCGTCGGCACCGCCCTCTCGGAGCGGATCCGCCTCATCAGCTACGCCCTCGAACCACTCCGCGTGCGGCTGAGCCTCCACGTCGGGGCCGATTTCGCAGACATCTTCGAGGTCCGCGGCAGGCGGCGCCTGGCGCGATCCGTCCGGCTGGACCGCGAACCGCGCCAGCTGCGCTTCAGCTACGAGCACCGCGGCTACCGGCGCGCGACCTTCATCGAGCTCGACCGCGATGCGAACGGCACGGATGGGACGCTTCGCTTCGACGCACAGCTCGAGCGCGGCGTGCCGTGGGACCTGAACGTACGCGTCAGCTCCGACCAGCAGCATGCCGCCGGGCTGCGCCCGCTGGCCCAGGCGCGGCTCATGGAGCCCGACCGCGTGCGCAGCTGGATGGCCGGCGCGCCGCGCATCGACACCGACGACCATCGGTTGCAGCTCGCCTGGGAGCAGTCGGTGTCGGACATCGGCTCGCTGCTCCTGTCGGTCCAGGGCGGCGGCTTCATCCCGGCCGCAGGCGTGCCGTGGTACATGGCCGTCTTCGGGCGCGATTCGACGATCACCACCATGCAGACCCGTCTCATGGGTCACGAGCTGGTCGATGGCACGCTGCGCCAGCTCGCCGCCTACCAGGGCACGGCCGACGACCCGTTCCGCGAGGAGCAGCCGGGCAAGATCCCGCACGAAGTGCGCAACGGCGAGCTCGCCACCCTTGACCACGTGCCGCACGGGCGCTACTACGGCTCGGTCGACGCGACGCCGCTCTACGTCCTGCTCTTCGTCGACGCGGCCCGCTGGAGCGGCTGGCTCGAGACCGATGCGCGCGGCCCCGCGCTGTCCGCCTCGTTTCGAAGCTGCGGCAGCCCGACCGAACGCATCGCCTCCGCGCTGCCGGCGGTGCGCGCGGCGATGGCGTGGGTCGATCGCGAGGCGGACGCCGATGGCCTCATCTGGTACCGGCCACATCACCGCGGCGGCATCCGCAACCAGGTCTGGAAGGACTCGAACGACAGCTACCGCTTCGCCGATGGGCGGATCGCGGAGCCGCCGATCGCCGCGGTCGAGGTCCAGGGCTACGTGCTCGCCGCCCGCTGGGGCTGGGCCGCCGTCCTCGACGCCCTCGGCGAGGAATCGGAGGCGGATCGCCAGCGTGCGGCGGCGCGGCGCCTCGCGGCGACGATCGAGGCGGCCTTCTGGATGCCCGAGCACGGCACGTACGCCATGGGGCTCGATCCGCGGCGGCAGCAGATCGACGCGGTCGTCTCGAATCCCGGACATCTCCTGTGGACGGGCGCCATCCCGCCGGAGCGAGCGGCCGCCGTCACCGAGCGGCTGCTGGCACCCGACAGCTTCTCAGGCTGGGGCATTCGCACGATGTCGTCGCAGATGGCGGCCTACAACCCGATCTCCTATCACAACGGCACCGTCTGGCCGCACGACAACAGCCTCATCGCGGCTGGCATGGCCCGATATGGAATGACCGATGGCGCCTGGCGTGTGATCGACGCACAGCTCGATGCAGCGACGACCGATGCCCAGCATCGCCTGCCCGAGCTGTTCGCCGGCTTCGACCGCCGCACGACCAGCGACCTCGTGCGCTATGCGGTGGCCTGCGCGCCGCAGGCCTGGGCCAGCGGCGCCATCGCGCTCTTCACCCAGCTCCTGCTCGGGGTGCAGCCCACCGCAGAAGGTCCGATCAGTCAGCCGCTCGCCCGCGGTCCACGGATCGAGCTGAACGGCGCGCGGATCGCCGGCTGGAGCGGAACGTTGCGAACCGGCGGCGGAGCGACAGCGGCGAGCGCCCCTGCGCGCTAGTCCTCGACCTCGACCTCGAGCGTCGCGCGCCCCTCGAGGTGATCGCCGGCGGGCAGCGCCCAGTGAGCTGCCACGAGCCCGGCGAGCGCGGCGCCGAAGGCGATCGTGGGGACGAGCAGGAGCGTGCCGAGCGCCAGGATCGCCAGCATCAGCGCGGCGATGCCGATCGCGCCGAGCGGACGGGCCAGCACCAGGATTGCGGCCAGCCGCAGCACCCGCGTGACCGGGACCTCGCCGCGCAGCGGATCGAGGAGGAGCGGCCAGGCCACGCAGGCGTAGATCCACAGCGCGACGAGGATGTACCCGCCACCGACGATCAGCACGATCCCCGGCAGCCCGGGGACGCCCGCGCCAATGAGGACGTCCGCCGCGGCGAGCGCCGCGAGCAGCAGCTGGATCGCGCCGATGCCCAGGGCTCGTCCGAAGTGGCGCCGGCTGCCGTCGAGAAACTCGGCGAGGCGGACGTGACCACGGCGCACGAGCGCGGTGGCCATGGCGGTCAGGCCGGCGGTCGGCGGCGCGAGCAGCACGAGCGCAACCAGGCCGAGCGGGTGCCGGGCGATCGCCACGGTCACCACGAACAGGACGAGCGCCCAGGCCAGGTTGGCCATGACGAGCGGCGTCGCGTTGTCGGCCAGGTCACGTACGGCGCGCCGCAGTGCAGCACCGACCCGAGGCATGGGCGGGACCTCGAGACGGCTGCGCGGTGGCGACAGGGTGCGGCTCCTGGGAGGGACGGCGCCAGCATGATACGGGCGGCACCTCGTGCACCGGAGCGGCGGCATGGCGCGGGGAGTGCTTTACTACGCGACGCATGAGCAGACGCCCAGAGGATCCGGCCTCGCCGGACGACGCCCCGCGCGTCGATCCGCTGCTGGAGGTCAGGCAGAAGAAGCGCGGTCGCCGCCCCGGCGACGCGTACGTCCGCATTGTGCGTCCGTTCGAGGACGAGTTCGCCTTCGAGGAGGGCCGTCTCGTCGCCACCGAGCGAACGATCCTCGAGCGCCCCGGGCTGCGCGGCGCGCTGCGCCGGCTGCGGACCTTCCTCATCGGGCGGCCGATCCACAGCGAGCGCGAGTCGCACGAGCGGCTGACGAAGACGAAGGCGCTGGCGATCTTCAGCTCCGACAACATCAGCTCCTCGGCGTATGGCCCCGAGGAGATCATGCGCGTGCTGGCCGTGGCGGGGACCGGCGCGCTCAGCCTGACCTTGCCGCTGGCGGGCCTCATCACCGTCATGCTGGCCGTCGTCACGCTCTCGTACCGCCAGACGATCAAGGCCTATCCGCACGGCGCGAGCTCGTACCTCGTCGCGAGCGACAACCTGGGCGATCGGATGGGCGTGCTGGCGGCTGCCGCCCTCCTCATCGGCTACGTCGTCACCGTGGCGGTCTCCGTCTCGGCCGGGGTCGCCGCGATGTCCTCGATCGTGCCGGAGATCTACGAGCTCCGCGTCACGATCACCGTGCTCCTCGTGCTCCTGCTGATGCTCGGCAACCTGCGCGGCATCCGCGAGTCGGGGACGATCTTCATGCTGCCGACCTACCTCTACATCGTCGTCATGCTCGGGATCATCGGCTTCGGGGTGATGCAGGAGGTCCTGGGCAACGTGGCGCCGTACGCGCCGCCTCCCGCGTGGGAGAGCCTGCGCGAGGGCGGACAGGCGCTGGGCCTCTTCCTCATCCTGCGCGCCTTCAGCCAGGGCGCCGTGGCCCTCACCGGCGTCGAGGCGATCAGCGACGGCGTGCCCGCGTTCCACAAGCCGGAGTGGAAGAACGCGCGCACCACGCTCACCTGGGCCGCGACGATCTTCGGCATCCTCTTCGTCGGCATCGCCTTCCTGGTGACGACGATCGGCATCCAGCCCGATCCCACCGAACAGCAGACGGTCCTCAGCCAGCTCGTCCGCCACCTCACCGGCAACGGACCGATCCTGATCCTGGCGCAGGTCGCCACCGCCCTGATCCTCGTCCTCGCCGCCAACACGAGCTTCGCCGACTTCCCGCGCCTCTCTTCATTCCTGGCCCGCGACGGCTTCATGCCGCGGCAGTTCGCGTTCCGCGGCGAGCGCCTGGCCTTCACGACG
>DAINOY010000062.1:0-8019 GCA_036743735.1 Chloroflexota bacterium | reverse complement strand
GTCCGCGATCCAGCGAGCCACCGCGCGACGCCGCGCTGCATGCGGCGTACTGCTCCGATTGTCGCCGTTCGATCGCCGCCCTCGACGCGCTCGACGCGGTCGATCTCGGTGCGGCGCCGCTCCCTTCTGCCGGAGCGGCGGCGGCCGTGCTCGCTGAACCCGCGCCATTCGATCCGCCGGTTCGCTGGATGCTCGGCGGCTTGGCCGTCGCCACGCTGCTCCTCGTCGGTGCGATCGTCATTCCGGGCGCCCTGCGCCAGGTCGGGAGCGGCGACCTCCTCGGCGGTGGCGGCATCCTGCCCGAGGGCGGTGTCCTCGGGCAGCTGGGAACGCCCAGCCCACGGCCCTCGGACGGCGCGAAGGCCGAGCCGACGCCAAGCGCGATCACGTTCGCCGGCAAGGTCCCCTCGACGCTCGAGGGCACGATCGTCACGCCCGCCCGTCCCGAGCCGACCGTGGGACCGCCGGCGCCATTCGGGCCGACCACCGGCCCATTCCCGACCTTGTTCCCGCCCTTCACCTTCCCGCCGGGCGCCACGCCAACGAGTCCGCCGACCTTCTCCGCGTCCGCGTCCGCGTCGGCGTCTTCATCGGCGTCGGCCAGCGCCAGTCCCACGGCGACCGGGATTCCCACCGCTACGCCCGTCCCGACGCCGAGCGACACGCCGGTCGCGACGCCGACAACTCCCGTTGTGACGCCAACGCCAGAGCCGGTGCCTGAGTGCGGAGATCGCATCGACAATGACGGCGACGGATTCATCGACATGGGCTACGTGAACCTGCCTCTCGGGATCGATGTCCTCGCCGACCCGCAGTGCACGAGCGTCTTCGACACGAGCGAGAGCATCTAGTCAGCAGCTTCCTCCGTTAACCAGCCGTGCTGGTGATAAGCAGGAGCACGCGGCCGCGGAGGCCTGCATCGGCCGTCGCCAGCGCTCGCTGAGCACGAATGCGACCCCGCTGACGAGTCGAGGCGCCGCCGCGGTGGGTTCTGTTCCGTTTCGCACCAGCCACACTGGTATCGGGCAGAAGGGCGCACGCAGGCACGCCGCAGCGACAGCGCGCCGCAGCGCGCTCGGACCGCGCCAAGCCACCGCTCGTGAGCTACTTGTCGCGCGTCTCCGTTGATGCCAGCGCCGCCTGCGCCGCTGCCAGGCGCGCAACCGGCACGCGGAACGGCGAGCAGGAGACGTAGTTCAGGCCCACCTCGTGGCAGAAGGCGATGCTGGCGGGATCGCCGCCGTGCTCGCCGCAGATGCCGATCTTGAGGTCCGGCTTCGTCGCGCGCCCACGCTCGACGCCCGCACGCACGAGCTGCCCGACCCCCTCACGGTCCAGCACCTGGAACGGATTCTCCGGCAGCACCTTGCGCTCGACGTACTGCATCAGGAACTTCCCCTCGGCGTCGTCGCGGGAATAGCCGTAGGTCATCTGCGTCAGGTCGTTGGTCCCGAAGCTGAAGAACTGCGCGTGCTTGGCGATCTCGTCGGCGGTCAGCGCGCCGCGCGGCACCTCGATCATGGTGCCGAACTTGTAGTCGACCTGCTGCCCGGCCGACTCGACGATGCGCGCCACCTCGCCCTCGAGGATCTCGCGCGTCTCGCGCAGCTCGTTCACGTGCCCGACGAGCGGGATCATGATCTCCGGCAGCGGCGTCTTGCCCTCCGCCGCAACGCGGGCCGCTCCGGCGAGGATCGCTCGCGTCTGCATCTTCACGATGTCCGGGATCATCAGACCCAGGCGGCAGCCGCGCAGCCCGAGCATCGGGTTCTGCTCGCGCATCGACTCGACCGCGTGGAGCAGCGATTCGGCCTCATCGAGCTCGGCGTCGCTCACCTGCTTCCCGTCGTCGCGCTGCGTCCGCAGCCGCGTGACCGTCTCGATCAGCTCGTCGGCGCTCGGCAGGAACTCGTGCAGCGGCGGGTCGATGAGCCGAATCACGACCGGGAGCCCGTCCATGGCCCGGAAGAGCCCGGCGAAGTCATCGGTCTGCAAACGCTCGAGCTCGGCCAGCGCCGCGTCGAAGGTCTCGATCGCGGCGGCGTCATCGGGCCCGATATCCGTACCGGCATCCCGCCGCGCCTTGGCGGACGTGGCGGCGTTCGCGGACAGGATCATGCGCCGCACGGTGGGCAGCCTGTCCTCCTCGAAGAACATGTGCTCGGTTCGGCACAGACCGATGCCCTGCGCGCCGAAGGCGCGCGCGCGCTCGGCATCCCGCGGGTAGTCCGCGTTGGCCCAGACCTGGAGACGACGGGTGTCATCGGCCCACCCAAGGAGGGTCGCAAGGTCGTGCTCGTCCTCGAAGCGCGCCTCGATCGTCGGCAGCTGGCCGGCGTAGATCTCGCCGGTCGTGCCGTCGATGCTGATCATGTCGCCCTCGTTGACCGTCACGTCACCGGCGCGCATCGAGCGGCTGCGGTAATCGATCCGCAGCGACTCGGCGCCGGCCACGCAGGGCAGGCCCAGCGAGCGCGCCACGACGGCCGCATGCGAGGTGGCGCCACCGCGCGCGGTGAGCACGCCCTTGGCGGCCAGCATGCCGTGCACGTCGTCGGGCGAGGTCTCGACCCGCACGAGGATCACCGGGTCGCCGGCATCGCGCGCCTCGACCGCCCGATCCGGATCGAAGATCGCCTTGCCGGTTGCGGCCCCGGGCGAGGCATTCAGGCCCTTCGCCACGAATTGGTCGGAGGCCTTCGCCTTTGCCGCCTCGTCGAAGCGCGGCAGCAGCAGCTGGATGATCTGGCCCGGCTCGATGCGGTTGATCGCCTCCTCGCGGCTGATGACACCCTCGTTCACGAGGTCGACCGCGATCTTCAGCGCCGCCGGCGCCGTGCGCTTGGCCGAGCGGGTCTGCAGCATGTAGAGCTTGCCGCGCTCGATCGTGAACTCGAGATCCTGGACGTCGCGATAGTGCGTCTCGAGGCGCTGAGCGATCTCCTCGAACTGCGCGTACACCTCCGGCAGCTCGTCGCGCATCTGGCTGATCTTCTCCGGCGTCCGCACGCCGGCCACGACGTCCTCGCCCTGGGCGTTCACGAGGTACTCGCCGAAGATCTCCCTGGCGCCGGTGTTCGGGTCGCGCGTGAAGGCCACGCCGGTGCCCGAGTCAGCGCCCATGTTGCCGAAGACCATCGTCACGATGTTCACGGCGGTGCCGAGGTCGTGCGGGATCCGGTTGTACTCGCGGTAGTCGTGCGCCCGCTTGCCGAACCAGCTGTCGAAGACGGCGCGGACCGCGAGCTCCAGCTGGCGATACGGATCCGTCGGGAACTCGGCGCCGGTGTGCTCGCGCACGATCGCCCGATATCGGTCCGCCAGCCCGTCGAGATCCTCGGCGCTGAGGTCGGTGTCGAGCTTCGCGCGACGCTCCTCCTTCAGCTGCTCGAGCGGCTCGTCGAACGCTGTGGCCGGGATGTCGAGCACGATCCGCCCGAACATGGCGATGAAGCGGCGCCACGCGTCACGAGCGAATCGCTCGTTCCCGGTGAGGCGGATCAGCCCGTCGACCACCTCCGGGTTGAGCCCAAGGTTGAGGACGGTGTCCATCATCCCGGGCATGCTGAACGCGGCGCCGGATCGCACGCTGACGAGGAGCGGGTTCTCGGGATCGCCGAAGCCCTTGCCGGTCTCGCGCTCGAGATCGCGCATGTGCCCCAGCACGTCGTCCCACAGACCGGCGGGGAGCTCCTTGCCAGCCGCGTAGTAGGCGTTGCAGGCCTCGGTCGTGATCGTGAAGCCCGGTGGCACCGGCAGGCCCGCGTTCGTCATCTCGGCCAGCCCCGCTCCCTTGCCGCCGAGGAGCTGGCGCATCTGCGCGTTGCCCTCGTGGAAGGTGTAGATCAGCTTGCCGGTGGCCGTGCCGGTCGGGGTCGTGGCAGCCTGCTGCGCGGTGTCAGCCATGAAGCGTCGCGCCTCTCTCTAGCGTGTGCGGTCGTGCGGAGGCTCAATTGTACCCGGCATGGATGGCGAAGCCTGGCTGACCGATGGGATCCGTGGCGGGCTCGCGCAGCGAGCCGCGTTTGCGCGGGAGGGGGCGTTCTCGCGTGGATCTGCTCGCGGGGCGAGCCGCGTTGCGCCGGACGGGCGTTGCTGCGTAGATCCACGCGCTCAGCGAGCCGCGCGCCTCAGAGCGCCACGCGCCCGAGCGCTACCACAGCTCGCCGCGCCGCCAGCCGACGACGATCGGCTCCTCGACCCCGGGAAGCGGAGGTGTCGCCGGCACGCGCAGCACCATGACGTCGCCGTCGTGGCCCGGCGTGCGCATGAGATTCCCGTCCCGCCGCGCATAGGTCGGGCCGCGCCACGTCTCCCAGCCGAGCTGCTCATAGAAGGCATGCGTCCCCGTCGCGAGGGCGCCGATCTCGAACCCAGATGCGATGACCTCGCCGATGCGGCGCATGACGACCGTCCCGATCCCCTGCCGATGCCGCGCCGGGTCGGTCGCGACGTTTTCGACGTACCCGCAGCGCAGCGCCACGCGGCCGATCTCCAGGCCGCGTTCGACGACCATCGCGTGCCCCACCGGCTCGCCCGCGATCTCGGCGACGACGTGGATGCCCGGGCCGATATCGGTCCAGATCTCCGCGAACGGCCGCCCGAAGGCGCGCTCGACCAGCGTGTTGATCTGTGCGAACCGCTCCTTGCCAAGCTCGTCGGTGCGAGCGACGAGCAGTGCCGGACCTGGGGGCTCGGCACTCACACGCGGAGCCAGCCGGATCGGAACGCGAGCTCCCACAGCGGGCCGATGACCGCCAGGAGCCTTCCCAGCCGCCCGGCGTGCTGCCCGTACAGCGTCTTCGCCTTGCGCGTCACCCGCTCGCGCCCTTCTCCGTCGAGCTCGCGCGCGAGGGCACGATATTCGCCGAAGGCCGCGCCATCCTCGTTCGTCAGCCAGCGAGCGTCGGCCAGCGCCTCGCGCGCGTCCGGGCGTCCGCCGAGCAGCCGGAGCGCCGCACCGGCCGCGCGGAACGCCCCGGGTCCGTCGCCGGTCCTGGCCAGCGCCTGTGAGAGGGTGAGCTGCGCCTGCCCGTTGCGCGGCTCGAGACGCACGGCCCGCCGGGCCGCCTCGACACCCATCCCGGGCTGCGCGGCCCCGAGCCGCTCCTCCGCCTCGGCCAGCGTCCATCCGCTCTGCCGCGGGTCGTTGCGCGCCAGGCGGTTGAACTCCTCCGCCGCCTCGCGGTGTGCTCCCCCGGCTGCGAGCACCTGGGCCAACAGCTCGCGATAGCGAATCTCCTCGGGGTCGAGCCGCACGGCATCGTCCGCATGCTGCTCCGCCTCCTCCACGCGTCCCAGCGCCAGGAGCGCGCGGGCACGCAGCTCATGTGCAGCGTCGTCGCCCGGGTGGCTCGCGAGCCGCTCGTCGGTGGCCCGCAGCACGGCGTCGTTCTCGCCGCGCTCGAGCGCCTGCTGGATCTCGGGGACGCTCGGCGGCGTGGTGGTCACCGGCCGGCCTGGCTGCTCCATCGGTCTGTGCTGATCGCTCCGCTGGGTGGCAGCTCGATTGTAGGGGTCAGAGCCAGCCGCGCCAGCGGGCCACGCCGATCGTGCTCAGCCCGATGGCGAGCATGACGGCCAGCACCAGCCAGAAGACGTTCGGGTTCTCGAAGAATCCGACCTTGAAGTTCATCCCCATGACGCCCGCCAGGACCGATGAGGGCAGCAGCACCACCGAGACGATCGTCAGCACGCGCATGATGTCGTTCGTCCGCTGCGCGGTGCGGGTCATGTGCACGTCGAACGTGCTGATCAGCATCTCGCGAGCGTGACCGATGGCTTCGGCCGCCCGGTCCAGCCGGCCCACGAGATGGCCGATCGCCTCGACGTCCTCCACGTCGAGCTCCGCGAAGAAGTCGGGACGCGCCAGCTCAGCGTAGAGCTCGCGGTGCGGGCTCAGGATGCGACGCTGCCTGGCCACCTGCCGGCGCATCGCCACCAGCCGGCCAAGGATGTCCCGGTCGGTGCGCAGCGCCGCCTCGTCGAGCTTGTCGACCTCGGCCTCGAGGTGATCAGCAACGCGGAAAAAGCCATCAACCTGCCAGTCGAGCAGCGAGACGAGGAACTGGATCGCGCTCAGCCGTCCGAGCTCCCGCTGGTCGCTCACCCGTTCCCGGCGCTCGTCCAGGAACGGCGCCGCCTTCTGGTGGCTCGTCACGACCCAGCCCTTGCCGATGAGGATGCGCAACGGGATGGGGTCCTCATGCAGCGGGTCGGGCGGCATGACGATGCGCACCTCGATCGCGTCCTCGTGGATCACGGCGTCCGGCCGGTCGACATCGTTGCCCAGCGCGTCGACGGCCTGGCCCTCCAGGCGCAGCGCCCCGGCAATCCGACTGCGCTCCTCGTCGCTGGCGCCGGTCGCGTCGATCCAGAGCAGCTCGTCGTCCGCAAGGCGTCGCGGCTTCCACGACGCGAGGTCGATCGACTCGTCCTCGCCGTGCGGGCCGGCCAGAAGGGCTTCGATGCTCACCGCGAGGCCGAAATGCACCGCGCGTGCCACGCGGCCAGCGTCATTCGGGTCGAGGGGTCCCTTCCCAGTTCGCGCGCCCCGCGACGAGATCGGCGATTCGCGCCGGCACGAGCTCCATGCTGACCCGCTCCTGGGTCATCGTGTCGCGCTCGCGGATCGTTGCCTGACCGTCCTCGAGCGAGTCGACGTCGACCGTGACGCAGTACGGCGTCCCGATCTCGTCCTGCCGCCGGTACAGCTTCCCGATCGAGGCGGTGTCGTCGTACTGCGCCGCCACGACCTGCTTGAGGTCCGCGGTCAGCGCCCGTGCCCGCTCGACGAGCTCCGGGCGGTTGCGCAGCAGCGGCAGGACCGCGGCCTTGATCGGCGCCAGGTCGGGCCGGATGCGCAGGACGACGCGCTTCTCCTTCGCCAGCTGCTCCTCGTCGTATCCGTCGATGAGCACGGTGAGCACGGCGCGGTCGACGCCCATCGCAGGCTCGATCACGTACGGGACGATGTGCTCGCCGCTCGCCTCGTCGAAGATCGCCAGGCGCTTCCCTGAGCCGGCGGCGTGCGCCTTGAGGTCGTAATCGGTGCGGTCGGCCACGCCCTCGAGCTCAGACCAGCCGATCGGGAACTCGTACTCGATGTCGGTGGTCTGGCGGCTGTAGTGGCTCAGCTCATCGGTCTCGTGCGGGCGCAGGCGCAGGCGGTCCGGCGCGATGCCGAGGACATCGGTCCACCAGCGGTGGCGAGCGTCGACCCAGTAGGCGAACCACTCGTCCTCGGTCTCCGGGTGGACGAAGAACTCCATCTCCATCTGCTCGAACTCGCGCAGCCGGAAGATGAAGTTGCCCGGCGTGATCTCGTTGCGGAAGCTGCGGCCGATCTGCGCGATCCCGAACGGCAGCTTGCGACGCATGCTCGTCGCGACGTTCTCGAACTGGACGAACATGGCCTGGGCCGTCTCGGGGCGCAGGTACGCGACCGATGCCGACTCCTCCACCGGACCAACGTGCGTCGCGAACATGAGGTTGAATTGCCGCGCCTCGGTGAGCGTGCCGCGCTGTCCGCAGTTCGGACAGGCGATCTCGGACGGCGGGCCCTTGAGGTCATCGGCGCGGAAGCGCAGCTTGCAGTTGCGACAGTCGACCATGGGGTCGGAAAAGCCGGCGACGTGGCCGCTCGCCTCCCAGACGCGCGGATTCATGATGATCGCCGCGTCGATCCCGACCACGTCGTCGCGCAGGTGGACCATGTGCCGCCACCAGGCCTGCTTCACGTTGTTGCGCAGCTCGACGCCGAGCGGGCCGTAGTCCCAGAAGCCGGCCATGCCGCCGTAGATCTCGCTCGACGGGAAGACGAATCCGCGTCGTTTCGCGAGGCTGGCGATGAGCTCCATGTTCGGGGCGGGCACGGCGAGTGTCGAGCTCCTGTCGCGTGAGGATTGGCCTCCGAGTCTACCGGAGTTCACTCCGCGCCCGGGCGCGCCTGATTCTGTGCTGAATCATTCGGCCGGGTAGCTCGGAGTTGCCGGGCGCCTCAGTCAGATGGGAATCAAA
>DAINOY010000061.1:0-8034 GCA_036743735.1 Chloroflexota bacterium | reverse complement strand
GACGTGCGCAGGAGGCGGTGCTCGCCGCTGCCGAGCGCGGGGTGAGCCTGGACGTCGTCGTGCCCGAGGGATCGACACACGCCGAGGCGCTCATCGACGCCATCGACGCGCCGACCGGGGCACGCGTCGGCGAGACGGTGGAGCTCGACGTGGCGGTGCGGGCAACGGTGGCCACCACGGCGACCCTGCGCCTGCTGGCCGACGGGGCGACCGTCGCCACCCGCGAGCTCGAGCTGGCACCCGGGACGGTGAGCGTGCCCTTCACCGTCGAGACCGATGTCGCCGGCTTCCACGTCTTCCGCGCCGTCCTGGAGCCCGAGACCGACCATTTCGACCAGAACAACGCGGCCGATGCCTACGTGCTCGTCACCGGCGAGCCGCGCATCCTCGTCGCCACCGACGACACGGCGCGCGCCGCGGACCTCGTCGAGGCGCTCGACACCGCGCGCCAGGAGGTCGTCCTCGTCGGCTCGGGTGGCGTCCCGTCCTCCCTCGCCGCCCTGGCCGGCTACGACGCGGTCGTCCTCGACAACGTCGCCGCCGCCTCGCTCGGCAGCGCGACGATGGACGCGCTCCAGGTGTACGTCCGCGACCTGGGTCGTGGCCTGGTCATGCTGGGTGGTCGCGAGTCGTACGGCGCGGGTGGCTACCTCAACAGCACGCTGGAGGAGACGCTGCCGGTCTACATGACGGTGCGCGACCGGGAACGCAGCCCCGAGGTCGCGATGGTCGCGGTCGTGGACCAGTCCGGCTCAATGGCCGATTGTCATTGCACTGGCGACTCGCGCGATACCGCCACGTCGGGCACACGCGGCTTCGAGAAGGTCGACATCGCCAAGGAGGCGATCCTGCGCGCTGCCGAGGCGCTGTCCCCCTCCGACCAGCTCGGGGTCGTCACCTTCAACGAGAACGCACACTGGGCGGTGCGCACCGGCCCGATCGACCTCGGCGCGCTGGGCGATGGGCTCGGCTTCGAGGCGGACGGCCAGACGAACATCTACGCCGGACTCAAGGCCGCCTACGACGACCTCGTCGACAACCCGGCCACACTCCGACACATCATCCTCATCACCGACGGCTGGTCGCAGTCGGGCGCCTACGACGCGCTCCTCGAGGACCTGAAGGCCGCCGGCATCACGCTCTCGACCATCGGCACGGGCGGCGGCTCAGCCCACATCCTGCGCCAACTCGCGCAGGAGGCCGGCGGGCGCTACTACGACGCCGCGGACGCCACGCGCATCCCCGACATCTTCCTGCGCGAGACGATCCGGACCGCCGGGGAGCAGATCGTGGAGGAGCGCTTCCAGCCGATCCCTTCGCAGCCCTCCGAGATCCTGCGCGGGCTCGACCCCGGACGCCTGCCGCAGCTCGACGGCTACAACGCCACGACCGCGAAGGGGACCGCCACGGTCGCACTGCTCACCGCACGCGAGGACCCGCTCCTGGCACAGTGGCAGTACGGGCTCGGTCGTGCCGTGGCGTGGACATCCGACGCCCGGCAGCAGTGGGCCGGTGAGTGGATCGGCACCGAGGCCTTCGGGACGCTGCTGAGCCAGGTCGTGGGCTGGACGCTGCCGCCGCAGGACTCGCAGGGCATCGACGTCCGCTTCACGCCGGCCGACGACGGCGAGCTCGGTGTGGCGGTCACCTCGATCGACGAGGACGGCGCGCCGCGCAACTTCTATCGCACCGTGCTGCGCCTCGTCTCGCCGAATCTCGAGCCGATCCAGGCTCAGCTCGAGCAGGTCGGGCCGGGTCAGTACGCCGGGACGATTCGCGCCGACCAGCAGGGCGCCTACCTGGTGCGTGTGGCCCAGACGGCCGATGGCCAGGAGGCGGCGAGCCGGACGGTCGGGCTCGTGAACCCCGCGGCGGCCGAGTATCGCCGCCTCGGCGTTGATGCCGATGCACTGGGCGGCCTGG
Organism: Chloroflexota bacterium; assembly: GCA_036743735.1. GTDB lineage: Bacteria > Chloroflexota > Limnocylindria > QHBO01 > QHBO01 > JBDTNK01. The sequence goes on along the minus strand of DAINOY010000061.1, from coordinate 6,111 downwards.
CCGAGGCCACCGCCGGCCGCGAGCTGAGCGGCGGCGATCCCGAGTCGTTCTGGAGCCACGACCTGAGCGCCGAGGCGTCGCCGACACCGCTCTGGCCGTTCCTCCTCGTCCTCGCCATCCTCCTCGTACCGCTCGACATCGGCGTTCGACGTGTGGCCCTGACCCGCGGCGACCTGGCGCGGGCCCGCGCCTGGATCGGGCGTCGCACCGGCCTCGCGGCGCCGGAACCGGAGGCGACACCGGGGCTGGCGGAGCTGCGAGCGGCGCGCGAGCGGACCGATCGCCGCAGCCGCCGCCCCGCCGTCCCGAAGGCGACAACGGCGGATGCAGCGATTCCCGCGGCGCCAGCCCCTGGCGGCGTCGATGCCACGCCTCCGCCGGTCCAGGTGCCGCGACCGCAGGCCGCGCCACGACGAGCTGTGACACCGCCGTCGGCCGCGCCACAGGCGACCGATCCCCCGCGCACCGAGCCAGTCGATGGCCCGCCGGGCCAGACGCTCGCCGAGCGCCTCGCCGCGAGGCGGCGCGAGCGTCGCTGACCGCGCCCAGCGATCAGCCCGGCGGCGGCTGCTCCGCATCGGCGTCGATCTCCTCGAGCGCACCGACCTCGTTCCGGTCGTACCCGGCCAGCCCGGCGTCCCGGCGCGGGACGCGGAGAAAGAGGATCGCGGCCGCGACGAGGGTCAGGACCACGATGATCGGCAGCCAGGGCAGCGTGCGATAGTCGAACAGCCCCACGACACTCACGAGCTGCACGCTGCGGTTGCCGACCGGGTCGACCGCCTCGAGGCGCACGCTGTGCGGCCACGGCGGCGCGGTGACGCTGTCACTGAACGAGCCGTCCGGCGCAACGGGGACCGGGGTCCCGTCCAGCGTGACGGCTGTGCCAGGCGCGGTCTGGCCGGTGAGGGTCACGTCGAACGAGAGCGGAGCCGGCTCGGCCACGGCACGCAGGGCCGGCGGGCTGGCGAGGACGCGCACGTTCCAGCGACTCGTGTAGGCGTGACCGGCCGGCGTGAGGACGAGCGCCCGCGCCGCGAAGCGCAGGTCAGCGCCGTCGCTGGTCGGCGGACGAACCGAGAGCCGATAGACCCCGCCGTCGGGGACGATCCCGGTCGTCGCCTGCCCCGGAAGCGGGGGGTCGAGCGCGATCGGCACGACCCGCGATCCAGGCGGCGCGCTGATCTCGGCGGCGAAACCGTCTGGCGTGGTGGCGACGGTTGCGTCATCGATCGGGACTCCGCCATCCAGGGATGGCGTGAGGACACCGCCATCGCGTTCGGGTCGGAGCAGCGCCTCGCTCGGGACGATCGACACCCAGGCATCCGCCGCGCCCGCGGGCTGGCGCAGCCGACCACCCTCGGCTTCCAGCTCGTACGGCGTCCCCAGCCGATGCAGCAACGCCACCCATGACCCGTCGCCGAGCAGGCCGGCCGGCTGCGCGCCCACGAGGCTGGCGACGTCGCGCACGCCGTCCGCGTTGAGGAGGCGACCCGCGAAGAAGGTCGCCGGTCCTCCGTTGCGATCACCGCCGGGCAGGCTGCCGATCCAGGCGTCCCCGACGCCGAGTTCGGTCGCCAGGCGGGCCGCCGCGGCGGGCGCCACCGCCTCGGTCGTATGCAGTTCCTCGTCGAGCAGGATCAGCCACAGTGGCCGGGGCTCGACGAGAGGCAGCCTCCAGCCGCCGCTCGCCTGGATCGGAGGCAGGAGCAGCCCGGATCCACCCGTCGTCGCACGCTCCTCGAGCGTGCCACCAGCCGGCCACGCAGCCAGGGTGCTCGAAGAGCCGGCGGCGTAGACGACCTGCCCCTCCGGCTGACCGGGGACCCCGACGACCGACACGATCGGCGGCGCACCGGCCTCGTCGAGCACGATGCTCCCCGCCTCGAGCCGGAGACGGTACATCGTCGATGGGCCGGGTCCGGACTGCACGAATCCCAGCTCGTCGCCGGGCTTGCCGTCGGTGTCGCCGAGCAGCCACACCGGTGAGCCGCCGCCGTGGTCGAACGTGTGGCGGTCGATGCTGCTGAACTGCATCCCATCCCAACCGAGCACGTCGACCTCGATCGGGGCCACGAAGCCCGGCGTCTGCTCGGGGGGATGCGCCTGCGTCATGACCAGCTCGTCGACGCCATCGCCGTCGAGGTCGACAGCGTGGAGCGTCTCGCCGGGCCCGTTCGGATCGTTCCGGGCGGCGAGTGCCAGCCGGCCGCCGCCGATGACCGGTTCCCACAGGGTCAGGCAGCACGGGATGCCGAATGGCTGGTCACCGAGAGCGGCGATCAGGAGCCGATCTCGGCTGCCGTCGTTCCAGCTGATGATCCGTGCCGGCTCGCCGACCATGACCGGCGCGCTGCCGGTGCGCGCCGTGGCGCGGTCGGTGAACGCCTCCTCGACCGACGTGCCGCGGCGCAGGACGAGCGGCGAGCCGGCCATCTCCCAGCCGCCGCGGCCCTGGATCCACGCTTCGACCTGTACCTGGCCGTTGGTCTGCGGGCCGCCGACAAGCCGAACCAGCTCACGGGTTCCGTCATCGTCGAGGTCGCCCGCGGCGGCGTGAAGCGTGGCGGGACCGGGAAGCACCACCGCGCCGGGCTCGGGGGGCACGGACGAGGCGCCGGCCGCGAGCGACGCGGGCGGCACACCGAGCAGGACGAGCGTCGCCAGGGCACCGGCAACCAGGCGCGCCGTGAGGCGCCGCAGCATGGTCCGCGCAGGATACCGCCGCGCCGCGCCTCTGGCATCATGGCCACCGTGCCGGAGCCCCCGATCCTGTGGCGGCCGCCGCCCGACGCACGCAGCCGCTCGCGCCTGGGGCGGTATCTCAGCTGGCTGGAGCAGACCCGCGGCCTGCGCTTCGTCGACTACGAACGTGCCTGGAGCTGGTCGGTCCGCGAACCAGGGGCCTTCTGGCAGTCCATCTGGGAGCATTTCGAGGTCGAATCCAGCGTCGCCCCGGGCGTCGCGCTGGCCGACGTCCAGATGCCGGGCGCTCGCTGGTTTCCCGACGCTCGGCTCAACTACGCGGCACATGCCCTGCGGCTGCGTGGCCGGCGACCAGACGACGTCGTCGTCATCGGGCAGTCCGAGGCCCGCGAGCGCACGACGCTCACCGCCGACGAGCTGCGTGACCAGGTGGCGCGCGCACGCGCCGGGCTGCAGCGGCTGGGCGTGGGCACCGGCGACCGCGTCGCCGCATACCTGCCCAACATCCCCGAGACGGTGGTCGCCATGCTCGCCACGGTCTCCCTCGGCGCGATCTGGGCGAGCTGCGCGCCGGAGTTCGGAACCCGCAGCGTCATCGATCGGCTCGCGCAGATCGAGCCCAGGGTGCTGCTGACGGTCGACGGGTATCGGTATGCCGGGCGGGCGATCGACCGGACGGCGGAGCTCGCCGCGATCCGGACCGCGCTCCCGTCGCTGCGCGGAACGGTGCTGCTGCCGTATCTCGATCCTGCCGCGCGCCTGGATGACGGGATGATCGCGTGGGACGAGTTGCTCGCCGAGCCGGCCAAGCTCTCCTTCGCCTCGGTGCCGTTCGACCACCCCCTGGCGATCCTGTACAGCTCGGGAACGACCGGGCTGCCCAAGGCGATCGTTCACGGTCACGGCGGGATTCTGCTCGAGCACCTCAAGGCGCTGGCGCTGCACCACGACCTCGGGCCGGATGATCGGTTCTTCTGGTTCAGCACCACGGGCTGGATGATGTGGAACTACCTGGTCTCGGGGCTCCTCGTCGACGCGACGATCGTGACCTATGACGGCTCGCCCGGCCTGCGCGGCCTGATGGGGCTGTGGGACCTCGCCGCCGAGGAGCGGCTCACCTACTTCGGGACCTCGGCACCGTTCCTCATGGCCTGTCGCAAGACGAACCTGGTTCCGGGCCGCGACGCCGACCTGAGCGCCCTGCGGGGCATCGGCTCGACGGGCGCACCATTGCCCGCGGAAGGGTTCCGCTACGTCGTCGAATCGATCTCGTCGTCGGCACAGCTGCAGAGCATCTCCGGTGGCAGCGACGTGTGCACCGCCTTCGTCGGCGGGGCGCCGATCGTCCCGGTCTGGGAGGGCGAGATCAGCTGCCGCTGCCTCGGCTGCGCCATCGAGTCATACGGGCCCGATGGGCGTCCACGCATCGGCGAGGAGGGCGAGCTCGTCATCACGCGGCCCCTGCCATCGATGCCGGTCGGCTTCTGGAACGACCACGATGGGAGCCGCTATCGCGACGCGTACTTCGGGACCTACCCCGGCGTCTGGCGGCACGGCGACTGGATCACCGTCACCGACCGCGGCACGTGTGTCATCAGCGGCCGCTCCGACGCCACGCTGAACCGTGGCGGCGTGCGGATCGGAACCGCCGAGTTCTACGCGGTCGTCGAGGGAATTCCGGAGATCACCGACGCGCTGGTGGTGCACCTCGAGCAGACCGATGAGCTCGTCCTGTTCGTCGTGCTGCGCGAGGCGACGGAGCTCGACTCGGGGCTGCGCCAGCGCATCAACCGCGAGCTGCGCGGCGCGCTCTCGCCGCGCCACGTGCCCGACCGGATCGCCACGGTCCCCGACATCCCGCGCACGCTCTCAGGCAAGAAGCTCGAGGTGCCTGTCAAGCGCATCCTGGCCGGGCTGGCCGTCGACGAGGCGGCCGCACGCGGCTCGCTTGCCAATCCCGAGTCGCTCGATGCGTTCGCGGAGCTGGCGCGAACACTCGCCTGAGCGCGCCAACTGTGAGTGGGGCGTTCAGCCGGCGCGGATGCCGAGCAGGTTGCGGGCGATGACCATGCGCTGGATCTGACTCGTTCCCTCGCCGAGCTCGGTGAGCTTCGCGTCGCGCAGGTAGCGCTCGACCCGGTACTCGGCCACGTAGCCGTAGCCGCCGTGAACCTGGATGGCGTCGTTGGTCACCTGTCGCGCGACCTCCGAGGCGTAGAGCTTGGCCATCGCCGCCTCGGTCGAGTAGGGCCGGCCCTGGTCCTTGAGCCACGCCGCGCGGTAGGTCATCAAGCGTGCCGCGTCGATCGCCACCGCCATGTCGGCGATCATGAAGGCGACGCCCTGGAACGAGGCAATCGGCCGGTCGAACTGGCGGCGCTCCTTGGAGTACGCCGATGCCGCCTCGTACGCGGCCTGGGCGATGCCGAGCGCCATGGAGGCGATGCCAATCCGGCCACCATCGAGCGTCTTGAGGAAGAGCTTGTCGCCCTCGCCCTCCGCGCCGAGCAGGTTCTCGGCGGGGATGCGGCAGTCGTCGAAGAGCAGCTCGCCGGTGTTGCTGGCGTGGAGGCCCATCTTCTCCTCCATGCGCCCGATGGTGAAGCCCGGCGTATCGGCCTCGACGATGAAGGCGCTGATCTTGCCGGAGTCGGCGCTGCGGTCGGTCACCGCGGTGACGATGTAGGTGCCAGCCACCCCGGCATTGGTGATGAAGCGCTTGCCACCGTTGAGGACCCAGGCGTCGCCGTTGCGCGAGGCACGCGTGCGGGTCCCGCGCGAGTCGCTCCCCGCGCCTGGCTCGGTGAGGCCGTAGGCGCCGATCACCTGGCCGGAGGCCATCGGCCGCAGGTACTTCTCCTTCTGCGCGTCGGTGCCCGCCATCCAGAGCGGGTTGCAGCCGAGGCTGGTGTGGGCGCTGACGATGATGCCGACCGATCCCGAGACCCTGGACAGCTCCTCGACCGTGATCGCGTAGGCCAGGCTGTCGAGCCCCGTGCCGCCGATCTCCTCCGGGTACGGCACGCCGAGCAGCCCGAGCGATGCCGCCTCCCGGATGATCTCCATCGGGAACTCGCCCTTGCGCTCCAGGTCGTCCGCGACCGGAGCGATGCGCCGCTCGGCGAAGTCGCGCACGGTGCGACGGATCTCCTCGTGCTGCGGCGAGAGAGCGAAGTCCATGGGGGGCGCGGCTCCGAGCGGGGGTGCGCCGAGTCTAGCAATCGGACGCCCCGGGCGACGCCCCGACCGGGGCGTGGGGTTGGAGGTTCAGCCGCGGCGGTAGCGCTCGAGCGCCCGACGGGCGCGCTGCTCGGCGGAGCGCTCGGCGGCTCGTCGGCGCCGCCGGATTGCCGGCGGCCGTGGCCGCGATCGCTTCTGGTGATTGAGCTTCGCCATCTCTCCCCC
>DAINOY010000060.1:0-8051 GCA_036743735.1 Chloroflexota bacterium | reverse complement strand
AAGCCGGTCAATGCCGCGGAGCAGCAGGTCGCCATGTTCTCCGTCGCGCTTCGGCGGGGGGAGCCTACTGATCAGGTCCGCGCCAACCTGGCGCGGGCGTTCGCGGAGATCACCGAGCTGCCACCCTCAGCAGAGCGCGAGGGGCTGCGCCTGTGGCTGATCATCCTGGACGCCGAGTGCCTCTTCCTGGCCCTCGACCTCTCGGCCGCGCGTGAGCGGGTCCTCGAGGCCATGGCGCTGGCCACCAGCCTCGGCGACCGCGAGGCGATGCTCGACGCCGAGATCCTGCGCGGGCGGATCGACGTGATCGATGGGAACTACGAGAGCGGCATGCGCGATGGCCTCCGTGCCTGTCGTGAAGCCCGGGAGGCAGGCTACGAGTCGACCGGCGTGACGGGATACCGGAACATGGCCCTCCTGGCCGCTCGAATCATGGATCGACAGGCCGCCGAGGCGGCCATCATCGAGGGCCTGCAATACGCCGATGCCATCGAGCAGTCGCACTGCCGGCAGATGATCGCTGGCACGCTCGCCCTCCTCGAATGGGCGGCGGGGCACCTGGATGCGGCCGATGCCCGCGCCCGCCAGGACCTGAGCGATCGCGGCTGCCGGCGCGGCATGATCGGCGGCCAGGATGTCCTGGGCCTGGTGGCCATGAGCCGGGGACGCCACGACGAGGCTCGCCGCTGGCTCGGGGAGTCTCTTGCGCTCGGACGGCGGATCGGCGAGGTCCATCTCATCCTGACCCCGCTCTGGGGCCTGGCGGAGACGGACCTGTGGGACGGCAACCCGGAGGCGGCGGCGGAGCGGTGCCAGGAGGCCTGGTCACTCGCCAGCACCACGGGCGAGCGAGCCCTCTTCATCCCGTTCGTCGTGACGGGCGCACGAAGCTCCATCGCCGCGCGCCGCCCGGACGAGGCGGGAACGTGGCTCGCGCAGGCGCGCGAGTTCTTCGTCGCCTGGGACCCGATCGCCGGCGCCGCCCTCCGCCACGCCGAGGGCCTCGTTCGGCTGGCCGGCGGCTCGTTGACCGCAGCGCGCGAGGCATTCGAACGTGCCATCCGCGGCTGGGAGGAACGCGGCCGCGCCTGGGAGGCGATGAGCGCCCGGCTCGACCTCGCACAGTGCCTGATGCGGATGAACCGCCACATGGAGGCCGCCGACCTGCTCGAGCAGGTCAACGCGCGTGCCCAGGAGATGGGTAGTCCGCCGCTGGTGGCTCGCGCCGACGAGCTCGCGAAGCTGAGCCGCCGCCGTGGCACCACCGGCGAGGCGTGGCGACCACTCACCGTGCGCGAGTTCGAAGTGGCACGGCTCGTCGCGGATGGGCTGACGAACGCCCAGATCGCCGCGGAGCTGGTCGTCTCTCCCAAGACGGTGAGCGCACACGTCGAGCACATCCTCGCCAAGCTGGGCGTCGGCCGCCGGACCGAGATCGCGGCCTGGGCCACGACCGTGCGCGGCGCTGAGCCCGCTGGCGCGGTCGCCGGGGTGCCGGCACGGGGCGCACCGGCGAGCGGCTGACCGTCCGAGCGCGCGGTGCGCGCTCAGGCTCCGGCCGACTCCGGGGATGGGGACCAGCGGTCCTCGTGGCCGGACGCTGGCTCGTCGCGGTAGACGCAGCCGGCGTGCGCAGCGTTGCCGTCGCGCTCGCGCGTCATCCAGGCCTGGCCAGGCTCGATCGAGTCACCGCACAGTGCGCACGTCAGCGGTTGCTGCATCGGGTGACGATACGCCCGTGGCCGGCATCGGTCCATGCTGGGGGTGGCTCAGGACTCCCGGTCCGGGATGTCCGGCGCCTCGCCGGGCGGCGCCTCGTCGTCCTCGTCGCTGAGCGGGACGCCGTCGGGCATCGCGACGGTGGCGCCGTCATCGTCGTACAGGCCCCCGGATTCGGACGACGAGGCCGCAATCGATGCGCCGTCGGGTTGCGTGGTCGCTCGACGCCGCATGGCGTCGTCATGGCGTGGATCGGTCATGCGCGCGCCCACCGCAGGTCGCGTGCCCGCGAGTGCCCGCCAGCGCGGCCAGTGCGCCGCCGCGAGCGGCCTGCCGGAGCGTGCGAAAAGGGGTTCGGCGACGCAACCACGGCGCTCGGCGTAGCATGGGAGGCCCCAGCGTCCGATGCACGCCGGGAGTGTCTTGCAGGAAAGGGTGCGCACCGCCATGACTCAGCTCGCCGATCGACCGGCGGAGGCCGAGGCCTCGATCGACCGTCTTCACCACTGGATCGGGGGCCGACCCGCCGCCGGCACGAGCGGGCGTCACGGCAACGTGTACAACCCGGCGACCGGCGAGGTCGCGCGCGAGGTCGACTTCGCGAGCGTCGAAGAGGTCGGTGCCGCGGTGCGCGCCGCGCACGAGGCATTCCCCGCCTGGCGAGCGCTCTCCCTGTCGCGGCGGACCGAGATCATGTTCCGCATCCGGAACCTCGTGGAGGAGCACCGCGAGGAGATCGCCGCGCACCTGACCCGCGAGCACGGCAAGGTCCGCAGTGACGCCATGGGTGAGGTGGCGCGTGGCCTCGAGAACATCGAGTTCGCCACCGGCATCTCGCACCTGCTCAAGGGTGGCTTCACCGAGCAGGCCAGCACGGGCGTGGACGTGTACCAGATCCGTCAGCCGCTCGGCGTGGTGGCGGGGATCACGCCGTTCAACTTCCCGGCCATGGTGCCGATGTGGATGTTCGCGAACGCCCTCGCCTGCGGCAACACGTTCGTCCTCAAGCCGTCCGAGAAGGATCCCTCGGCATCGGTCTACCTGGCGGAGCTCCTGAAGGAAGCCGGCGTGCCCGATGGCGTGTTCAACGTGGTCCACGGCGACAAGGTCGCCGTCGACGCCCTGCTCGAGCATCCCGACATCGCCGCCGTGTCGTTCGTGGGCAGCACACCGATCGCGCGCTACATCTACGAGACCGGCACGAAGCACGGCAAGCGGGTCCAGGCACTGGGCGGCGCGAAGAACCACATGATCGTGCTGCCCGATGCCGACGTCGACATGGCGGCCGATGCCGCGGTCTCCGCGGGCTACGGCTCTGCCGGCGAGCGCTGCATGGCGATCAGCGTGCTGGTCGCGGTCGGCGACGTGGCCGATCCGCTGATCGAGGCGATCGAGCAGCGGCTGCCCAAGATCAAGATCGCGCCCGGCGACGAGGAGGGGGCCGAGATGGGCCCGCTCGTGACGCGACAGCATCGCGACAAGGTGGCCTCGTATATCGATTCCGGCGCCGCCGAGGGCGCGACGGTGCGCGTCGACGGCCGCGAGCACGTCCTCTACGACAAGGAGTCGGGCGGCTTCTTCCTGGGCGTCTCGCTGATGGACAACGTTTCACCCGAGATGGAGTGCTATCGCGACGAGATCTTCGGCCCGGTGCTGCAGATCGTGCGAGTCGACTCCTATCCCGAGGCGCTGAAGCTGGTCAATGACAACCAGTACGGTAACGGCACCGCGATCTTCACCCGCGACGGCGGGGCGGCGCGTCAGTACCAGTTCGACGTCAACGTCGGCATGGTCGGCATCAACGTGCCGATCCCGGTGCCGGTGGCCTACTACAGCTTCGGTGGCTGGAAGGCCTCGCTCTTCGGTGACATCCACATGTACGGCCCAGAGGGGATCCAGTTCTACACCCGCGCCAAGGTCGTCACCGCGCGCTGGCCCGATCCGGGGACGAGTAGCGTCGACCTGGGCTTCCCGCGGACGAGGTAGAGGCGAGGGGCGGCAGGTTCGCCGCCCCTCATCGCCCGTCGCCCGTGGGTCGTCTGCCCCGGGCCACACGAACGCATATCAGGTGCGCGTTAGGGAAAGTCGACGGCCTCTGCAGGCGCCTGAATGGTCCGAATTCACGCGGGGCGCGCGTATGGTGCGCTCGCGGCCAGACGCAAGGGATCCGCACGGTTCAATGCGCGCATGACATGAATTCGTGCGATTCCTTTGCCGTTGCGACCCCGCTCAGGGCCGCGTCACGAGCCACCATCGGTCTCTGATCCTGCGACAATGTCGAGCCAATGACCGACCGATTCGAGACGCTCGCCGTCCATGCGGGCGCGGATCCCGACCCGGCCACCGGTGCGGTGGTTCCGGCGATCCAGATGAGCACGACCTTCAAGCAGGATGGCGTGGGCGGCCTGCGTTCCGGCTTCGAGTACGGGCGTAGCGACAATCCGACCCGCCGGGCGCTCGAGGCGACGATCGCTGCGCTCGAGGACGCAACCCACGGGCTCGCCTTCGCCTCCGGCCTGGCGGCGACCCAGGCGATCTTCGGACTGCTCGAACCGGGCGACCGGATGGTGATGTCCGATGATGTCTACGGCGGCACCGCGCGCCTGGCCACGCGTGTGATGAGCCGGTACGGCCTCAAGACCGATGCCGTCGACCTGCGCGATCTCGACGCCGTGGCGGCGGCGTTCGGCGGCCCGCAGCCCGCTCGGCTGGCGTGGATCGAGACGCCCACGAACCCGCTGCTCAAGGTGCTCGACATCAGCGCCATCGCCCGACTGGCGGCGACGACCGGCACGATGACCGTCGTCGACAACACGTTCGCTACGCCCTACCTCCAGCGTCCCCTCAACCTGGGAGCTGACCTCGTGCTGCACTCGGCGACGAAGTACCTGGGCGGGCACAGCGACGTGATCGGTGGCCTGGTCGCCACGCGCTCGGACGAACTGGCCGAGCGGTTGCGCTTCCTGCAGAACGCGCAGGGCGCCGTGCCCAGCCCGTTCGATGCCTGGCTGCTGATGCGCGGCATGCGCACGCTGACCGTCCGCATGGAACGCGCCTGCGCCAATGCCGGGCTCATCGCGGTCTGGCTCACCGGCCGGCCCGAGGTCGAGCAGGTCCACTATCCGGGGCTCGCCGATCATCCGCAGGCGGAGCTCGTCGGGCGGCAGATGCGGCTTCCAGGCGCCATGGTCAGCTTCGAGCTGCGGGGTGGCGAGGCGGCCGCCCGTGCCGTGGCCGGGGCGACGCGACTCTTCACGCTCGCCGAGTCGCTGGGCGCGGTGGAGTCGCTGATCGAGGTGCCGGCGGTCATGACCCACGCCTCGGTCGCCGAGTCGCCGATGGCTGTCCCCTCCGGGCTGATCCGCCTCTCGGTGGGGATCGAGAGTGTTGACGACCTCATCGCCGATCTCGAGGCCGCCTTCGGCGCCGTTCGCTGATGAGCGACGACAGGCGGGGCCGACGCGCCGAGGAGCCATCGGGGCATCCGCCGGCGGACGAGCATCTCGCCGACGACGGACCGACCGAGCTGGTACCGACCGAGGAGGGAGAGCTCGTCGAGCGGCTCTCGGGTGGCACCGCGACCGTGCTGCTCGTCTGGCTCATCGGTGTCGGGGCGCTGAGCGCGCTGTTGGCGGCGGGAGTCCTGGCCCGGATCTTCGGGCAGCAGCTGGGGGCCGAGCAGCTGTTCAGCGACTTCGGGTTCTACGTGGGGCTGGCCGGCGCCACCGGTCCGTGCGTGCTCTGGCTCGCGGGGCGTGCCCAGGGGCATTCCCTCGGCTGGTTCGTCTGGATGGCGGTTCGGATCGGGCTGCTCATGATCGGCATCTTCATCGTCGTCGTGCTCGGCGCGATCCTCATCCTGGGCAGGCTTCCGGGCGCCGGGCTCCTGCTGGTGGCCGCGATCGTCGTCGCGGCTGTCCTGGTTCTCAGCGTGATCTGGGCGCTTGCCGTGTGGAGCGCTGACCGCTATATCGCGAGGGCTCGCGTCGACGCCTGAGGGCGCTGGGACGCCGGTAAGCAGGCGGTAACGGGCTGGTAAGCGGCGTGGTGCATGCTGCGGGCCATGGCAACGAGCAAGCATCGACGCAAGGGACGCAACCGGCTGCCGGCGCGAATCAAGGTCGGCAAGAGCGTCGCGACGCTCTCACCCGAGTTCCGCGCACGCGATTCCGGCCCGGGCGTCATCGACCCCACCGCAGCCGAGCTCCGTGAGGCGATGGCATCGATCCCCGAAGAGCTGGACTGGGAGTGGGCGCGCGGACACATCGTCCCCCTGTTCGAGCGAGGCGGGCCCGAGGGGACACCGGGCGACCCGATGATCAACAGCCTCACTCCTGTCGGCGTCGGCATCGGCTTCGGGCTCCAGGTCGGCGTGATGTTCGTCCGCGTGACGCGGTCCATGGCCCAGCGCTGGGAGACATCGGTCGAGCAGATCGAGCGCGAGGCATTCGCCAACCTCGCCAACGCCGTTTCGATGGTCTCGTCGCGAGATCTTCAGCCAGCCGTCTTCAACGGCCACATGCTGCGTGGGCTCGGCGAACCTGGAGGATGGGCCTCGTCGGTGATCCTGGCCGGTGAGGATGAGGTCGCGCGGATCTTCGGCGGCCATGACCAGGTGTTCACGACGCCAGGGCGCAACATGCTCGTGTCCTTCGATGCCCGCGTGCCGATGCGAGCGATCGCAGACATGACGGTGGGCCTCGAGGACCTGGAGCCACATCCCCTCCTGCTCGAGCCTTTCCTGCTCCAGGATGGGCGGCTGACCTGGGCCGGCACGGTGCCGGACGAGGAGGACGAGCCGAGGTCAGCGCGCTAGCAGGCTCAGGGTGCTGTCGCCGCTGTTCACAGCCCACACGCCGTCCGCCACCGCTGCGAGGCGCCGCGGAGCGGCACCGGCCGGGAGCGTGTCGAGCAGCACTGCACGAACCGTGTCGACGCGGGCGACCGCGTCCGCCTCGGAGAGCGCGACCCACAGCGTCGTGCCGTCGAGCAGCAGGCCCTCCGGGCCGTCGCCGACGTCGAGGGTGCCGATAACGGCGCCGCTCAGCGGGTCGATCCTTGTGAGCGTGTCAGCTTCGCGGTTGGCGACCCAGATGGCGTTGGGTGCCACGACGATGCCCTCCGGCCCGTAGCCCACCTCCACCGTCTGGACCACTCGGTTCGTCGCTGGGTCCACCCGCTGCGCGGTGAACGAGACATACGAGGTCACCCAGACGGCGTCACCCACGGCGGCGACGTGACGCGGCCCGAGGTCGATCTCGATCGTGGCGACGACCTCGTCGAGCGCTGGATCGATCCGGCTCAACGTCCCATCGTCCTCGTTCGTCACCCAGACGGCGCTCTCGGTGGCGGCGATTCCCTCGGGCTCGCGGCCAACCTCGATCGTGGCGAGGACCGCGCCGCTGGCGGGGTCGATTCGCGCGACCGCGTCGTCGAGGTGCAGCGTCACCCACAGCGACCCGGCGCCGGCCGCGATCCCGATCGCCCCCGCTCCAACCGGATAGGTCTCGAGGACCTCGCCGGTCGCAGGATCGACGCGCGCGACCGCTCCGTCGTCGAAGAGCGCCACCCATAGCGCGCCCTCCGCCTCCACGATGCCGATCGGGCCATCGCCGACGTAGCCCTCGGGAACCATGGTGGGGCTCGGTTGCATCGGGCCGGCTGATGGAGCCTGGCTTGCGACGGGCAATGCGGATGCCTCCGCCGTGGCGCTGGAATCGCCCGCACCTCCGGCCGGACCAGCGCAGGCGGTGAGGAGCAACGGAAGAAGCAGCAGGGATGCGCCCCGCGACGTGGACCAGTGCATGGACGGTCGAGTCGCGGCCGTCGGCCGGTGTGACAGGCCGTCTGAGCGCGCAGGCCGTGGCGCGGGTTCGGGGGAGCGCCCGGGCTCAGACCTCGTAGCTGGTCAGCTGGGCCGCGACCTCGACTGGACCGGCGAAGGCACGTGCCGCTTCCTCGCGGGCCCAGGTTCCGCCGTCCTCGCCGATCGGCAGGTGCGTCAGGAGCAGCCGCTCGACCGACGCTTCGGCCGCGGCTTCTCCCGCCTCGGACGGGAGGAGATGCCCTCGGCCGCCGGGGACCGGGCTGTCCTCGTCCAGCGAGCGAAGCCCCGCCTCGCACAGGAACAGCGACGCGCCGTCGGCCAGGCCGTGCAGCGACGGGCACGGGGCCGTATCGGCGGAGTACGCGAGCACCCGGCCGGCGACCTCGCCCTCGCCCAGCGCCGCGATGCGGAAGCCCCACGTCGGAATGAAATGCTTCGTCTCGACCGGGTCCAGCCGCAGCGCGCCGTGGGACAACGCGACCTCGATGCCGTGCTCGCCGTCATG
>DAINOY010000059.1:0-8087 GCA_036743735.1 Chloroflexota bacterium | reverse complement strand
GGCCATCGGCGGCCACGAGGTGCGGCTGACGAACCTCGACAAGGTGCTCTTCCCGGCCGAAGGCCGCCATCGGGCCTTCACCAAGCGTGACCTGATCCGCCATTACGTGACCGTGGCGCCGGTGCTGCTGCCGCACCTGCGCGGTCGGGCGCTCAATCTGCATCGGTATCCGGACGGCATCGGCTCCGGCAACGGCTTCTGGCAGAAGGACGTCCCCGGCCATGCGCCCAATTGGCTCCAGCGCACGACCTACGTCGGCTCGGAGGGCAGGAAGGACTACGTGATCGCCGATCGCGTGGCGACGCTGGCCTGGCTGGCGCAGGAAGCGGCCATCGAGCTGCACCCGTGGACGAGCCGCGCGGACGCGCCGGACCGCCCGACGTTTGCGCTCATCGACATCGACCCGGGGACGACGACGACCTGGGACGAGGTCCTGGTCCTGGCACGGCTCTACCGCGCAGCGCTCGAGCATCTCGGGGTCACCGGCCTCCCGAAGGTCACCGGCAAGCGGGGGATCCAGATCTGGCTGCCGATCGCGCCGCACTACGGCTTCGACGAGACGCGCGACTGGGTCGACCGCCTCTCGCGAGCGGTCGGCCAGACGGTCCCGGACCTGATCAGCTGGGAGTGGGCGAAGCGCTCGCGGAGCGGCAAGGCTCGGCTCGACTACACGCAGAACGCGGTGAATCGGACGCTCGTGGCGCCGTACAGCGCGCGGCCGTCACCAGGGGCGCCGGTCTCGGCGCCCATTCGCTGGGAGGAGCTCGACGACCCGAAACTCCGGCCTGACCGCTGGACGATCAGCACCATCGGCCGTCGGCTCAAGGCGGTCGGCGACCTCTTCGCGCCAGCGCAGGAGCTCGAGCAGGAGCTGCCCGACCTGTAGCGGCGCATGAAGAAGGGCCGCTCGAGATCGAGCGGCCCTTGGTGCGAACGACGTCGCCTAGTTCGGGAAGCCGCCACCGGTGGTGACGCCAAGGACCGTGGCGACGGTGCTGAGCGCGGTGAGCGCGGCGAGGGTGGCCGCGGTGACCAGCGCCCGGGTGATGCGGGGGAGGCGCATGAGCTGAACTCCTGCTCGACGGTCCCCGAGCGCGGTGCTCGGCGGTACCGGCGCCACCCTGCGACTCCGAACGTCATCTCGCCATCACCCAACGGTACCGTGCCAGATGTCACCGGGCAGTACGACCGGGGCTGATCCGAGGTCAAGGTGGGCTTGCATTCGGGCTGTAGACTTCGCGCATGCCACGTACGAAGATGATTGCCCGCCCATCGGCCGGAGACGCCGAGCTCGCCCACCGCATCGGCCAGCGCCTCCGCGAGGCGAGGCAGCGTGCGGGGCTCACCCAGCAGCAGCTGGCCGGTGAGCGGTACACGAAGGCCTATGTCAGCGCCCTCGAGACCGGGATCGCCCGGCCCTCGATGGTGGCGCTCACTTACCTGGCCGGACGGCTCAACCTTCCGGCGAGCCACTTCCTGGACCACGAGCATCCGGGCTGGAGCCGGCTCGAGGTCGATATGCAGCTGGCGGCCGGCGCCTGGCAGCAGGCGGCGGACGGGTACGCCAGCCTCCTCGACGAGCCGGCGGAACCGGGTGTGCGGGCCGAGCTCCTGCGGGGACAGGCCGAGGCCCTGGCACGCCTCGATCGCGGCCGCGAGGCCATCGCCGCGGCTGCCGAGTCGATGACCCTCTTCGAGGAGCTCGGACGCCCGGCGGACGCCGCGCTCGCACGCTACTGGCTCGCCTACGGCTTCTACGAGTCAGATGCCAGCGCTGACGCGCGCGCACACCTGACCGGGCTCCTGGAGCTCGTGCGCGGGGGGCTGGCGGTCGAGCCCGACTTCGAGGTCCGGCTGCTGATGGCGATCGCCGCTGTGGAGGCGCGGGACGGCGATCACGCACGATCCCTCGTCCTCCTCGAGCAGGCGCGCGGCATGGCGAGCGACCTCGACGATCGGCGTCGCGCGACGTTCCTCTTCAACCTGGCCATCAACTACCGCGAGACGGGTGACCTGGAGGGTGCCGTGCGCGTGGGCACGCAGGGCCTGGCGCTCTACCGCGCCGCCGGCGCCGAGGCCGAGTCGGCCGCGATCGGCAACGATCTGGCGCTCGCCTACCTGGCCATGGGCAACCTCGACCGCGCGCGCGAATTCGCCCAGCAGGCGCACGACGAATTCGCCTCGAACGGCGACGATCGCCTCCTCGCTGCGGTGCTCGAGACGCAGGCGCAGATCGCGCTGGCGGACGGCCGGACCGATGAGGCCGGTGCGCTGGCGCTGCGCTCGCGCGACCTGGCGCACGAGACCGGCAACACGCGCGCGGAGCTCGCGGCGATCGTCCTCGAAGCCCGTGCGCTGCGTGCCGGAGGCGACCTGGCCGCCGCGGAGACGCGCTTCCAGCAGGCCGCAGAGGCGGCCCGGACATCGGGCTCGCAGGCGCGGGTCCGGGAGGTGCTCGGCGAATGGGCGCAGCTGCGCGCGGAGCGCGGCGATCATCGCGGCGCCTACGAGCTCTCGCGTGAGGCGCTTGCGGTCAACTGAGGATTGACAGGTAGGGTACGGTTTCGAGGGACAGATCGCCAGGGCACGCGACGGCTTCGGCCGCTGAACAATTGGCGTATCTGCCACCCGGGGGAGGGGATCGGAGATCGGGCACATCTCCGATCCCTTCATTGTGTTCCGGGCGATCCGGCAGGATCAGCTGGCGCCCGGTTCCTCCACGAGCCGGAACGAGCCTGATGCCAGGACGGCGCCGTCCGGCTCGAGACTGATGCGCATCTCGTAATCACCGGCACCGAACACGTCGAGCAGGTCGTCGGCCGGCACCTCGAAGCTGATCACCGCGAGAGTCGGGTCGATGCGCTGCTCGCCGTCCCGCCAGTCCTGGACCGTCTGCGGCGCCGTGCCGGTGCGATCCACGCGGACGTAGGTCAGCGCGGGCCCGGCCTCGGCGAGCCGCACCGAATAGACGAACGGGTCGCCGCGGCGGAAGGTCGATGTCGGGGCCGTGACCTCCAGGCTGATCGGGTCGCGGGCCGTGCCGAAGGCGATGGCGAGCGGTCCGGCGATGCCGGCGGATGGCGTCGTCGAGGCGAGGGCGCCGGCATCGTTGGCGTCACCTGCCGGCCGACCGACAATGAAGGCGACGACGCCAACGACGAGCGCCGCCCCGAGCCAGCCCAGGACGACGCGGCCGCGAGGCCCCGGTTCGGGCAGGTGTCGTCCCTCGCTGAGCGGTCGCGCCATCGAGCGGCCGAAGCGTGTACGCCACCGCTCGCGCATCGCCCGCCACCTCCTCCGCCTGGTGTTCCGCCGCACCATGCACTGTAGCCGGAGCGATCGGGCTACGATGGCCCGTATGGCACGTCGTCTCTTCGTCTTCGATCATCCGGACCGATTCGTCGCGGGCACCATCGGCACGCCCGGACAGCGCGCCTTCTACCTCCAGGCACGCAAGGGCGGTGCGGTCATCTCCGTCTCGCTCGAGAAGGTGCAGGTCGAGGCCCTGGCCTCCAAGCTCGACGACGTCCTGTCGGCGGTGGACCACCCGGAACCGCTGGCCAGCGAGCCGGACGCCGCGCCCCTCGAGGAGCCGGTGGTCGGTTCGTTCCGGGTGGGTGCCATGGCCCTGGCCTGGGATCCCGCGACCCGCATGGTGGTCATCGAGGCCCGCGACGATACCGAGCAGGGTGAGTACGAGGAGGTCGAGGACGATGACGACGAGGGTCCCGACCTGCTCCGCGTGCGCATCTCCCCCGACGCGGCGCATGGCTTCGTCCGTCGCGCCGAGGCCCTGGTCGCCGCGGGGCGCCCACCGTGCCCGTTCTGTGGCCAGCCGCTGAACCCCGAGGGCCATTTCTGTCCGAAGGCGAACGGCCAGCTGAATTGACCGATCTGACGGCCGAGCTTGATCCGCCGCTGCGGATCGATTGGCTCGACGACGACGGTCATCCGGGTCGCGTGGGGCTGACCTTCCTGCCCGGAAAGCGAGGAGCATCGACGCGCTATCCGGGGCGGATCTATCGCCGAGAGCTCGATCGCGACCTTGGGACGCTCGCTGCGAGCGGTGTCCGACACCTCGTCCTCCTCGTCGAGGACTGGGAGCTGGCCCGATGGGGCGATCCGGAGATCGTCGAGCGAGGCGCGGCGGCGGGGATCCGCGTGGACCGCTTCCCGATGGTGGACGGCGGGACGCCGCGCGACGCGGCGGAGATGGACGAGATCCTCGCCACGATCGAACGCGGTCGGGCGGACGGCAGTGTCGCCATCGCCTGCATGGGCGGGGTCGGGCGCACGGGAACCGTTGGCGCATGTGAGCTCGTGCGTCGAGGCATCGAGCCTCGAACCGCCATTGCCGCGGTCCGCTCGATCCGGCATCCCGAGGCCGTCGAGACCAGTGCCCAGGAGCAATTCGTACTGTTCTACGCCCGGCACCTGCGCCGCTAGCGTCGCGGGAACGCGAGCCTCACCCAGTCGCTGCGCTCACCGTAGCCGCCTCGCTGGTGGCAGGCTGCTCCATCGGCTCCTTGCGCGAGGTCTTGCCGAAGGCGAGCATGAGATGCCGGAGCAGGCCGTTGAGCTGCTCCTTCTGGGCATCGGTCATCGAGGAGGCGAGGAGGCGTTCCTTCGTGGCCTGAACGCCCACGGAGGCCTGCCACAGCTTCCAGCCGGACTCGGTGAGCTCCACGAGCACGCTGCGCCGGTCATTCGGGTCCGGCACACGGCGGATGTGGCCGGCCGTCTCCAGGCGGTCGAGACGGTTCGTCATCGCGCCGCTCGACAGGTTGAGCTGCTGCGACAGCTGACCCGGCGTGAGCCGATGCGGCTCGCCCTGGTAGCGCAGCGAGCAGAGGAGGCGCCATTCGCCGGAGCTGACACCGAACGCGGCCAGCGTGTCGTCCATGCTCTGGTCGAACGCGCGGGCCAGCTTCTGGATTCGCTCGACGATGCCCTCGGTGGCGACGTCGAGCTCGGGGATCTCCCGCTCCCAGATCTCGAGCTTGTCGTCGACGATGTCCCTGGACGCAGTGCGTGCTCGCATGATGCCCGGGATTCTCCATCTAAAACCTCTTGACGTCAAGAGATTACCGCAGTACGATCCACGCGATAGTTCGAGATAAAGAAATCGCAGGTCGAGAAGAGCGGAGTTCGAACGCGTGCTGGAAGTCCTGGACCGATACATCTACGAGACCGTTGCGGAGCAGCGGGTCGCGAAGCTCGCGGCATCGATGCACGCGTCGCGCCGGGCGACATCGACGCGCCGGCGTGTCGCGGCCGCACTGAACGCCGCTGCGCGGCGGCTCGATCCTCCCGCTGCCCGGCGGCAGCAGCCCTGCCCGGAGCCGATGCCCGGACGCTGAGGCCCGACGCCTCAGAAGGGCGCGAAGCCTGCCGCGGCGGCCACCACGATGGCTCCGACGAGCACGATCGCGATGACGGCGAGGCAGCCCCGGCTGCGCGAGGCTGGGCGCTCTGTGGCGTCATCGCCCGCCCCCGAGGCTAAGGCAATCGCGTCCCAGTGGGCGTCATCGGCAAGCGCGCGATCCGCGCAGCTTGCGTGCGCGGCGGTCGCACCCCGGCCGGTGCGCTCCTCGTCAGCCCCGATCGGCTGGCCACAGAAGACGCATCGGTCCATCATTGACCCATTCTCGCAGGTGCCGGAGCAGACCAATGACCAAGCTGATGAAGACCGATGCCGAGTGGCGTGCCGAGCTGACCCCCGAGCAGTACCGCGTGCTGCGCGAGAAGGGGACCGAGATCGCCTTCACCGGCGCGTATCACGATGAGCACGCACCGGGCATCTATCGCTGCGCAGGCTGCGGCACCGAGCTCTTCAGCTCCTCCACGAAGTACGACTCCGGCTCGGGCTGGCCGAGCTTCTACGAGCCGATGGACGACGCCGCGGTGGCGACAGAAACCGACCGTGCCTTCTTCATGACCCGCACCGAGGTCCACTGCGCGACCTGCGGCGGCCACCTGGGCCACATCTTCGAAGATGGGCCGAAACCGACCGGCCTGCGCTACTGCATCAACTCCGCGGCGCTCACCCTCGACCGCTCCTGACCCAGGGTGCAGCCGGGTCGCCGGCGGGCACTCCGGCGACCGCGGCTGCATGGGGCGCGCGTCGGGCGCCTGACCTCATGACGCAGGTCGTGTGCCGTTGCCCGCTGCCGCCTCGGCGAAGAGGCAGAGCGCGTTCGCGAGCCGCATCTGCTCCGGGGTCCGGGCTCGCACGCGCAGGAGACTCGGTTCCGCGACGACGACGGCCACGCAGCGCGCCCGCGACGTTGCGACGTTGAGCCGGTTGCGCGAGTAGAGGAAGCTCATGCCTCGCGGCGCGTCCTCCGGCGAGCTGGTCGTCATGGAGTAGATGCTGATCGGCGCCTCCTGTCCCTGGAACTTGTCAACCGTGCCGACGCGTGCCTCATGGGGCAGGAGCCGGGCGATGGCACCGACCTGGGCGTTGTAGGGCGCGACGATGAGGACATCCTCGTAGGTGATCGGATGGACGGCCGCATGCCGGTCGATCCACGTCGAGCCGGATTCGACGAGGGCGCGGACGAGCTGCGCGACCTGGTGTGCCTCCTCGGGCGACTCGTTGTCGGCGCCGACATGGTTCGCGGGGAGCAGCCGCACACCGTCGCCCACGAGCGGCTCCGGGCCGTTGAGGCGCTGGTTGACGAGGTCGGGCCGCGACTCGAGCCGATCCTCGTAGAAGGCGCCCGAGGTGAAGCGCGTCAGCTCCGGGTGCAGCCGCCACGTGTGCTCGATGAAGAGGCCCAGGTGCTCCGGCATCGTGTCGTGGTCCCCCAGGAGGTGCGCCAGGGACGAGCGATCCGCGCCCGGCGGGTGCGAGCCCTGGAGCGGCTGATCAAGCTGCTGCGGATCCCCGAGCAGGACGATGCTGCGGGTCGCGCCGCCCATGGCCAGGACGTTGGCCAGCGAGATCTGGCCGGCCTCGTCGACGAAGAGCACGTCGAGCAGGCCGTTGCTCGACTCGGGCGCCCAGAGCCAGGATGTGCCTGCGGCCAGGTTGAAGGTTCCGTCCGCCAGCCCGTCCCGCACGGTGGGGTTGTGCTCGGTGACCACGACGCGTTCGTCGTCGACCCCCGGCACGCCATCGCTCACCTTCTGCACCGCTCGCACGTCGACGGTCCGATCCGACTCGTCGGCAGCGGTGAGCACCTCCTCCAGGAAGTGCGAGATGACCTTGTGGCTCGTGGCGCTGATCCCGACGCGCCGTCCTGCCTGGAGCAGGCGCACGATCATCCGCGCGCCGGTGTACGTCTTGCCTGACCCCGGAGGGCCCTGGATCGCGAGCACGCCGTCGTCGAGGCACAGCGCCAGGCGCGACGCAGCGGCCAGGTCCGCTTCGTCGTGGGTGCGGAGCGGGGCATTCGCCGGCTGGCCGCAGCGCGGGGCACGTCGCAGCAGCAGGTCACGTGCGGCGCGCCACGGGCCGGGTGCATCGACGCCGTTCTCGAGGACCCACTCGGCCAGGCGCCGCAACGCGGCGCGATGCTCCACGTCAGGCACGATGCCGAGCGGGTTCAGCGCCTCGGGGTGCCGGGGCGTGACGTCCGGTGGCCAGGTGAGGTCCACGGTATTGCCCGCATCGTCGATCTCGAGCAGCTTGCCCCCGACCTTCCAGGCGCTCCATTTCGCACCGGGTTGCTCCCGGTACAGCTTCGGGTCGTAGAGCTCGTCGCGGCCGCCGATGTCGTGGTCCTGCGCGCTGAACCGGTAGCGCCACGTCTGGCGCAGCCTCGATTTGGGCGTCGGACGCCATGGATCGCCGACCGGGCCGATCACCTCGAGCGGCCCGATGGCGGTCCGATCGCGAATGAGGTCGACCTCGTCCTTGCCCATCCGATCGAAGAACTCCCAGAAGGCCACCTTGGCCTCGCGCCGGTGCCAGGAGAGCAGCTGCGCCAGGAGCCATCGCGCATGCTGCTCGTCGGTGCGCGCGGCTGGGTCCGCGGAGACGTCGTGGGTCAGGGCATCGGCGAGCTGTTGGACCCGCGCGTCCGCCTCGCGCAGCTGCTCCGGCGCCTGGTCCGATCGCTCCGCCGGCCGCGGGACCTCAA
>DAINOY010000058.1:0-8102 GCA_036743735.1 Chloroflexota bacterium | reverse complement strand
CGGCGGGTGGGGCCGCTCCCGAAGCGCGTAGCAACGCCGCGCGAGGGAGTGGCCCCACCCGGCCCGCTCCCTCATGCATCGGTCTTTAGTCGACGATCTTCGCCATCACGTGCTTGACGATGGTGTAGTCCTCGATGCTGTAGCTGCTCATGTCCTTGCCATAGCCAGACTGGCCGAAGCCACCGTGCGGCATCTCCGAGGCGATCGTCAGGTGATCGTTGATCCAGACCGTGCCGTAGCGCAGCGCCTTGGCGGCACGCAGCGCCTTCTTGATGTCACGGGTCCAGACCGATGCCGCCAGCCCGTACGGCACGCCGTTCGCCCAGCGAATGCCCTCCTCTTCGTCGCCGAAGCGCTGGACGGTGACGACCGGGCCGAAGACCTCGTTCTGCACGATCTCGGCGTCCTGCGCCACCCCTGCCACGACCGATGGTCGGTAGAAGAAGCCGCGCTCGCCGAACGCCTCGCCGCCGGTTGCGATCTCGGCGCCATAGCCGCGCGCCCGGTCGATGAAGCCCGCGACGCGCTCCTGCTGCGCGCGGCTGACGAGCGGGCCCATGTCGAGCTCGGGATCCGAGGCCGGGTCGCCGACCTTGATCGATTCGACCGCGGGGACCAGCGCCTCGAGCGCACGCTCGTAGCCGTCGCCCATGGCGATGATCCGGGTCGCCGCGGTGCAGTCCTGCCCGGAGTTGAAGAATCCGGCGAGCTTGATCGTCTCGGCCAGGGCGTCCATGTCGGCATCGTCGAAGACGAGGACCGGCGCCTTGCCGCCGAGCTCCAGGTGGACTCGCTTCACCGTCTGCGCCGCGGCGGCGGCGATCTCCCGGCCGGTGGCCGTGTCGCCGGTCAGGCTCACCATGTCGACGTCCGGATGCCGGATGAGCCGATCCCCGACCACGCCACCCGGCCCGGTGACGACGTTGAAGACGCCCTTGGGGAAGATGTCGGCGCTGATCTCGGCGAGGCGGATGGCGGAGAGCGGCGTCATCGACGACGGCTTGAGGACGACCGTGCAGCCCGCGGCGATGGCCGGGCAGAGCTTCCAGATCGCCATCATCAATGGGTAGTTCCACGGAGCCACCTGGCCCACGACCCCGGCCGCCTCGCGACGGATCATCGAGGTGTGGGTGCTGACGTACTCACCGGCCGCCTTGCCCTCGACGACGCGCGCGGCGCCGGCGAAGAAGCGGACGTTGTCGATCGTGAACTCGACGTCGAAGTCCGCGGTGCCCTTCGGTTTGCCGACGTTGTCCTGCTCGAGCTTCGAGAGCGTCGCGGCGTCGCGCTCGATCGCATCGGCGAAGGCATACAGCACCTTCGCGCGTTCGGCCGGAGTCGTCTGCGACCAGGTGTCGAAGGCGGCTCGGGCTGCCGCGACGGCGCGGTCGACATCGGCCGCGTCACCCTTCGGAACCTGGGCGATCTCCTCCTCGGTGGCAGGGTTGATGACCGGCGCGGTCGCGCCGCTGCCGGCATCGGTCCAGTCGCCATTGATGAACATCTGCTGGCGCGAAGCGGTCAGGGTCATGGCTCGTTCAGACCTCGAGTTGGCCAGTGGGTTCGAAGCGCCGGAAGCGCACTGATACGGGCCGATTCTAGCCGATGCGTCGACGGATTCCCTCACGTGACCACGGTCGCATGCCGGATTCCGCGCAGCTGGGACCGTCAGCGCCGGCGCTCAGAGGTCGTTGCGGGCGAAGTTCGCGACGGCGCCGACGAGGACTGCCGCGACCCAGACAAGGCACCAGGCAATGAACGCCATGGAGGCCGGCTCTCTCGCGAAGAACGGGAAGGCGGAAGCCTGCGGCCCGGCCAGCGTGCCCGCGACGAGCACATCGGGGTGCTCGAGGCTGTAGATCGCTCCGCGCCACAGACCGTCGCTGGGCACGATGAGCGCAATGACGGGAGCGACCATCGAGGTGACCTCGTCGTCGAAGGCGGCGCCGATGCCGCCGATGACCCCACCCAGCCATGCGATGCCGAAGACGAGCATGGCGACGACGCCCGAGGTGACCGCCGAGAGCCAGGTGCCCAGCAGGAAGGTGAGGCTGAGCACGACCAGGCCCTCGCCGGCGACGAAGGCGATCGCGGCAACGGGTGCCGGCGGCACGTACCCGGTGATGAGTCCCACGGCCGCGAGCTCCGCGGTACCGGAGAAGGCCGCGTAGGCGACGACGACGATCGCAAGGGCGGCCCACTTGCCGACCAGGATCGCGGCCCGCGGAACCGGGCGGGCGGCGATCGCCTGGAGCTCGCCCGAGTCGCGTGCACCCGCGATCGCCGGTGCGGCAGCCAGCACGGCGAAGAGCGCGAGGACGAAGCTGAACATGAATGTCACCCCGATGAGCAGCTGCGACGCCACGATGCGGAGCTGTGCGTCGGGCGAGATGCCGCGCGGTGATCCGCCGTCGCGCAGGTTCGGCAGCTCCGCATAGCCCCAGGCCGTGAGCAGCACCGCCACGGTCGACAGCCCGAAAAGGGCGAGCAGCATGCGCCGGCGGACCGCCTCGCGCAGGGTGAGCCGCAGGATCGTCCAGGCCGCCTGGAGCGCGCTGGTCATGCGCCGCGCTCCAGCAGCTCCCGGAACCGATCCTCGAGGCTCGGCTGGATCGGCTCGACGAGGTGGATGCTGGCGCCCCCCTCGACGAGGGCGCGCACGACCGACGGCGCGAGCTCGGGGCTGTCCACGATCAGCGCATCCCCCTCCCAGCGCAGGCCGGCGAGGCGCGCCACGGCGGCCAGGGCCACGTCGTTCAGGCCCGTTGCCCGGATCCGGACTCCGCCGGGTCGAATCAACTGGTCGAGGGGTCCATCCGCCAGGACCCGCCCGGCGTGCAGGATCGCGACGCGATCGCAGACCTGCTCGACCTCGGCGAGCTGGTGCGAGTTGAGCAGGATCGCGCTCCCCAGTTCGCGGAAGCCGCGGATCATGCCGCGCAGCTCGTGCCGGCCGATCGGGTCGAGGCCGGTCGAGGGCTCGTCGAGGATGACGAAGGCCGGGTTCCCGAGCAGGGCCACGGCCAGCCCGAGCCGCTGCTGCATCCCCTTCGAGTAGCCGCCGACCAGGTCATCGCCGCGGCCCGCCAGGTCCGCGTTGGCGAGCGCCGCGTCGATGGCGGCGGCGCGGCCGGCCCGTGCCAGGCCCGCCAGCTCGGCGTGATAGCGCAGCACCTCGCGCCCGGTCAGCCACGGCGGGTGGCGGAAGAGCTCCGGCAGGTATCCAACCGAGCGGCGCGCGTGCGGGTCGCCGAGCGGCCGCCCGAGCAGCGTCCCGCGGCCGCCGCTGGACCGCACGAGGCCCAGGATGATCTTCACCGCGGTCGTCTTGCCGGCACCGTTCGGGCCGAGCAGGCCGACGACCTCGCCGGCGCGGACGCTCAGGTCGACGGCGTCGAGTGCTGTCCGGCGGCCGTAGCGTTTCGTGATGCCGCGCAGCTCGACGATGGGCGCGGCCGCTGGGGTCACCCTCCGCTCGTGCGCATCGGGCGAAAGCCGCCGTCGGCGACCCGGGCCATGACGAAGAGCAGGTCGGCGAGGCGGTTCAGGTACGGCACGACCTGCGAGTCGGGAAGCCCGCCCTCGGCGGCAAGGGCGACGCAGCGCCGCTCCGCCCGACGGACGGTCGTCCGCGCCAGGTCGAGTGCGGCGCCCGTCATCGTCTCCCCGGGCAAGACGAACTCCTTCGGCTGCTCGACCAGCTCCTCGAGCTCATCGATCTCACGCTCGAGGGCTGTGACCATCGCGGCGGTGACGCGCGTGGTGCCGTCGCTCAGCCGGTCACGACGCTCGAGGTGCGTGGCGAGCTCGGCGCCGGCCACGAAGAGCTCGCGCTGGAGGCGCAGGATCAGCGTGGCGAGCCGCACCTCGACCCGATCGGTCTGCGAGCCGATCGCGGCCCTGGCCAGGCCGAGCGCAGCGACGGCCTCGTCGGTCGTGCCGTAGGCATCGGTCCGTAGGTCGGCCTTGCTGATCCGATCGCCTCCGTAGAGCAGCCCGGTCGTGCCACTGTCGCCCTTGCGGGTGTAAATGCGCATCGGCGACAAGGATGCCGCAGGAGCGCCGACAGCGTCGGCATCGGGCGTGCAGAGGAGGCGCGCGTGAATGCGAAACCGCGGGTCGTGGTCATCAACGACACCGAGGAGATCCTGGAGCTCTTCGACGACATCCTCAGCGAGATGGGATGTGAGGTCGTGCTCATGAGCTACGCGCCGGACGACCTCCGACGGATCGAGAACGAGAAGCCGGACCTCGTGGTGATCGACTTCGTACTGGGCGGGCGCGAGTTCATGGGCTGGCAGCTGCTCCAGAAGCTGCGGATGAATCGCGACACGCAGGAGGTCCCGATCATCGCCTGCACGGCCGCCGCGCAGCAGGTGCGCGAGCAGGAGGGCTATCTCCTCGAGCAGGGCATCTCAGTGGTCCTGAAGCCGTTCAACGTCGAGCAGCTCGAAGGCGCGGTGCGCAAGGCGCTGCCGCAGCTCGCCAGCGACGATTCGGGCTGAGCAGCTCGCTGGGCGCGCGTCAGCGCCTCGCTGATGCAGCTGGGTGCATCGGATGACGCGGATGGGGCGGCATCGGTGCCCGCTGAACCAACCGGGTGACTCACGCAGCGCGGGACAGCCGAGAACTGCGCGACGTGAACAACCCAGTGCAATCACGCCACCGGGTGAGCGCTAAAAGAGGCCTGGCGGCGGCTCCCAGCGGTCTGCCAGGAGCGTGACCTTGACGGGCGGCCCGACGACCTCCTCGGTCTTCGTCTTCACGTCCTGGATCAGCTCGCCCGCCCACGGACAGAACGGCGTGGTGAGCACCATCTTGATCTCGGTCGGGGCGCCGTCGGCACCGATCTCGACAGCCTTGATCAGGTCGAGATCCACGATGCTCATCCCGATCTCCGGATCGTAGATGTCGTACAGCGCGGTCATCACCTCGTCGACCTTGCCGAGGTTCGAGTCGATCGTCATGCGCACCAGTCTACCCCGCGATGCGCGAGGGAGCTTCCGAGGGCCACCCGCCCTCGATTCCCCGGCGCTCCTTCATCGCCGCTCGCTTCGAGCGCGGAACGCGTCCCCGGGTCCCGCGACTCAATCACGTGGTGACTGAAACGGCGCTCCGCTGGTCGATTCAGGCCGATGCCGGCAGGCTCAGGCGCCGAACGTATCACGCGGTGGCACGAACGGCCGGTGAGCGGCGCCCCGAGCGCTGTTTCGGTCGCGTGGTGACAGGCGGGCCGGCCCAGGCGGCCCCTCAGAGGAGGCGCTCGTCGAACCTCGGGTGCGGTGCGGGCACGATCGGGCGGACGCGGGTGTAGCCCTCGTAGATCGGGCCACCATCGGAGATCGCGGCCTGGAGATCGGCGATTGCCTCGGCGGTGTCGGCCTGGCTGGCATGGGCGCGCAGGGCGGCCAGCTTGCGCTCGGCGACCGAGCTGATGTCGATCCGGTGCGTCGCGGCCGCCTCCTCGGGCGAGAGGTCGTAGCGGCTGCGCCCCGGCCCGAAGATCGGGGCGATGACGTACACCGCGTTCGGCGCGATCCCGCCGTCAGAGAGCTGTTCGACTGCCCAGCGCGTCGCGTTGCCCACCGCGATGTGGTCGGGGTGCCCCGTCACGCCGTGCGACCCGAACGTGATCACCGCCTGTGGACGCCTGGCCTCGAGCCAGATGCCGATCTCCTCGACGAGCTCCTCGAACGGCCGCTCCGCCACGCCACCGTCGGCGTACCCCTCGAGCATCGTCACCTCGTCGAGTCCGATGGCCCGGGCCGCACCCCGCAGCTCCTCCTCGCGAGTCAGGACAAGGTCCTCGTCCGGCGTTCCATCAGCCGAGCCTGCCTCGCCCCGCGTGACGACGAGCAGCCGCACCGGGCGGCCGGCGTCGCGCGCCAGGGCCATCGCCCCGGCGCAGCCGAAGCTCTCGTCGTCGGGATGGGCGAAGACGGCCGCCAGGCCGCCCTGCTGATCGTCGGTCACCGCTGCTCCTCGTCATCGGGCTCGTCGTCGTCGTCGTGCAGCCGGCGCCAGCCCTGCCGCTCGACGGAGGTCCTCATCGTACGCAGCACGGCGATCTTCGCGCGAGCCACCTCGGCGATGAAGCGGCGCGTGCCCTCGGCATCGAGCGCCGACCCGGGGGGCGCCGCGTCGCGGCCGACGTTGAGCCAGGCAAGGTGGTATCGGTCCATCCGTCCCCAGACGCGCTCGAGCAGCTCGTCGGAGTTCAGCAGCCACATCCGGAAGCGGTTCCAGTCGGGGTCGGCGACCAGCAGCTCGCCGTCGTCGATCAGCGCGTCGGTCAGCGCCAGGAAGCGCCGCCGGCTCATCGCGGGAGCCGATGGCGGCAGGCGATCGGCGGGCGGCTGGGTCACTGGGCCGAGTATAGCCAGCGTGCCGGCCGCCCCTGGTACCAGACAAATGGCCCTCATTCATGCGTGGCGCGCGTTACGCGCGGTGGGAAGGTCGCCGCACGCTGTTGCTAACGTCCAGCGCGTCCGACTGCGCACTTCGCATGAATAGCGACGCTTCGAGGAGCGGTCGCGTCGACAACGCGCGTCTGGCATGAATCGCGACGCTCCGATGGGGGCTCGCGTCCATAACGCGCGTCTCGCATGAATCGCGGGGGGTCGGAGCGCCGAACCTCGAGCCCTGGCGACGCTTCCCGCGCTCGAAGCGAGGGGCGGCGGAGGAGCGCCACGCGGTGGGCGGCGGCTGGCGCTCGGGGGCTCCCTCGCGCAGCCTCGGCTCGGCGTCGACGACACAAGATAGCGGTGCTTCGGTTATCCACACCCCAACATGTTGTGGATAAGTCGTTGTTTCGGGGCTGTCCGCGGTGTAGACTCGCGGCCTCGACTCCATGCTGAGCTCCGTCATGCCCTCGACCTCGCCCGCGCTCTCCGCCAAGCTCATCTTCCCGACCAAGGAGATCGTCGAGGAGTACTACCTCCCGATCATCTACACGGCCTGCCGCACCTGCTATTCGGAGCAGGTGCCCGACCAGATCTGGGACAAGGCGGTGAGCCGCCAGGTCGCGGACGAGAAGCAGCAGAACCTCGTGCGCAAGGTCATGGAATCGGGGCACGGGTCGACGATCGAGCACGTGAACTTCACGTTCGCGATCAGCGGCGTGACGCGCACGCTCAGCCACCAGCTCGTGCGGCATCGCGCCGGGACGGCATTCGACCAGCAGTCGCAGCGCTATGTGAGCTTCAAGCAGCGCGACAACTACACCGTGCCTGACACGATCGCGAAGGGCGACCTGCCCGATGACCTGGCCGGGCGCTTCCAGCGCGCCATCGACGAGAACCTCGACCTCTACGGCCAGCTCCTCCAGGCCGAGGTGCCGGCCGAGGACGCTCGCTTCATCTTCCCCAACGCGATGCAGACGAACCTGATCATGACGGTCAACCTGCGCCAGCTGATCCACATGAGCGGCCTGCGCCTGTGCACCATGGCCCAGTGGGAGATCCGTCAGCTCTTCAAGCAGATCCGCCACGAGATCTTCCGGGTCAGCCCCTTCTTCGGATCGTTCCTGGCGCCAAAGTGCGTGCCGCTCGGCTACTGCGACGAGATGGGCAACCGCGACGAACACTGCCGCATCCGGCCGCATCGCGACACGGTCATGGCCGTCTGGGAGGCGTATCGCGGCGGCACGGAGCTGGTCGAGACGAACGGGCCTGTCATTCCGGAGACCTCCCCCTTCCGCCCGAGACCGCGGCGGACGCCGCTGCCGGTCACGAGTGATACCGATGTGCCGGAGCGGCCGGTGATGGCCTCGAGCGAGTCAGCCGGAGCCGCGGACCGAGTCTGACCCGCGCTACCCTCGGCGGCGTGAAGTTGCTGACGCCGGCCGCCGCGTGACCCGCCGGCCGCCGCGCCGCCCGGGCGACCGGACCGTCCGCGTCGAGCGTCCCTCGCCGCAGCGCATCACGATCCGGCCGCCGCGCCGGCTGCGATCGGCCCCGTCCCCGGCCCTCTCGCTCCTCCTGCTCTTCGTCGTGCTCATCGCCGTCGGCACCGCGCTGCTCATGCTGCCGATCGCCGCGGCCAACGGCATCGCCACGCGGCCGATCGATGCGCTCTTCACCGCCACGAGCGCGGCCTGCGTC
>DAINOY010000057.1:0-8127 GCA_036743735.1 Chloroflexota bacterium | reverse complement strand
GAGGACGACGACGGCCTGGTGCGGGACGCCATCAACCGCGAGCTCGATCGGGGCGGGCAGGTCTTCTTCGTCCACAACCGCGTCGAGACGATCGAGGCGGCCGCGGAACGGGTGCGCCGCCTCGTGCCTCGGGCGCGGGTGGCCATCGGTCATGGGCAGATGGCGGAGGGGATGCTGGAGCGGGTGATGCTCGACTTCGACGCTGCGCGGTTCGACGTCCTCGTCTGCACCACGATCATCGAGTCAGGACTGGACATCCCGAACGCGAACACGATCATCATCAGCCGCGCCGACACGTTCGGGCTGGCGCAGCTCTACCAGCTCCGCGGGCGGGTCGGGCGTTCCGACCGCCGCGCATACGCCTACCTGCTCCACCGCCGCGGCACGCCGCTCTCGGCCATCGCGCGCAAGCGCCTGCACGCGATCTTCAGCGCCTCCGACCTCGGCGCGGGGTACCAGATCGCGCTCTCGGATCTCGAGATCCGCGGCGCGGGCAACATCCTGGGCGCCGAGCAGCACGGCCACATGGCGGCGGTCGGCTTCGAGCTCTACACGCGGCTCCTGGCCGAGGCGGTCGACCTGCTTCGCGGTCGCGTCGTGGCGCCGGAGGCGGCGCCGGTGCGCCTGGACCTGCCCGGATCGGCCTACCTGCCCGATGCCTATATCGCCGACGCCGGCGCGAAGCTCGAGATCTACCGCCGCTTCGCCCATCTTCGGACCGATGTCGACGCGGACGCACTGCGCGGCGAGCTCCGCGATCGCTTCGGCCCGATTCCCGAACCTGTCGAAGGGCTCTTCACGGCGGTCCTCATGCGCCTGGCAGCCGAGGCGGCCGGGGTGCCGGAGGTGCGGGTCGACGAGATGTCGGTGGTGCTCAAGTGGCCGCGCTTCGACCGCCAGCGGGTCTCGCTGGCGCTCCAGGTCGCGGGCTTCCGCCCATCGATCGCCAGCAACCAGGT
This sequence comes from Chloroflexota bacterium, assembly GCA_036743735.1. GTDB lineage: Bacteria > Chloroflexota > Limnocylindria > QHBO01 > QHBO01 > JBDTNK01. The sequence continues at coordinate 7,168 of DAINOY010000057.1, read as the reverse complement.
TCGAATTCCGGTCGCGCGCGGCCGCGACCCGGTCGACACGGCACGCCGGGCGCTCGAGACGCTGGCACTCCCCGCGGAGGTCCCGGTTGGGGCGTAGGCGTGCGGTCGCGCGCGCCGGAGTGCTTGCTCAGCGCGCGGAGTGGCTCGTTCAGCGAACCGAATCCCACCATAACGGCCGCTCCGGCGCAGCGCGGCCCGCTCAGCGAACCGAAACGCTCGGTAGCGGGATGCGCCGCGCAACACTGCTCGCTCAGCGAACATCGGCTAGCCTGCTGCCCGTGAGCGAAGCGCTACGCGTCCGGTTGCGCGAGATCACCCTTGACGACGTCGAGCTGGTCGACGAGTGGCAGGCGGACCCGGTCAAGAACGGCGAGTTCAACTCGTTCGGCGGCGAGGTGCAGACGATCCGGCCCGGCGTCGAAGAAGGGAGGATCATCGGTCCGAACGGCGGCATGATGATCGTCGAGCGGCTCGCCGATGCGCAGCCGATCGGCACCGTCGGCTGGCACGCGGTGCGGTACGGCCCGAACGATCAGTCGCGTGCGTGGAACATCGGCATCAGCCTCGTGCCCGAGGCGCGCGGCCAGGGCTACGGACCCGAGGCGCAGCTGCTCCTCGCCGATCACCTCTTCGCCACCACCGATGCGAACCGGGTCGAGGCATCGACCGATGTCGAGAACCTTGCCGAGCAGCGGGCGCTCGACAAGGCCGGCTTCGTGCGCGAGGGGGTCAACCGCGGCGCCCAGTGGCGCGCGGAGGGCTACCACGACCTCGTCCTCTATTCGAGGCTCCGCGGCGACGCCTGAGCCAGGCGCCACGCATCGACCGGCTCGGCTTTTCCCTTCAGGCGCACCGCCCCGAGGGCGGTGAGCTCGAACGGACCCAGCTGCTCGAGCTGGCGGTGGGTCTCCGGCCCGATGACCACCTGCCCCGGCTCTGCTGCACCCATCAGCCGGGCACCGAGGTTCGTCGTGTCGCCGATGGTGGCGAAGCTGCGCCGGCCGGCGGCACCGACGGTCCCGACGACGGCCGGACCGGTGTTCAGACCGATGCGGAAGCGCGGCCAGGCCAGCTCATCGGCGATCGGGTCCGTCACCGCCACGATCTGGAGCGCGCAGCGCGCGCCGCGCGCGGCATGATCGGGTTGGTCGACGATCGCGTTGAAGAGCACGAGGATGCCGTCACCCGCGAACTGCTCGATGCTGCCGCCCGCCTCGTCGATGACCGGCACGACGGCTCCCCAGAACGTGTTCAGCATGGTGATCACCTCGGTCGGGGCGTGGCGTTCGCTGAACGAGGTGAACCCCGCGAGATCGGCGAAAAGCACCGTGACGATGCGCTCGCCGCCGCCCAGCTGTGGGGTCCTCGGCTCGGTGAGCAGCCGCTCTGCGGCGTGCTGGGGCAGGTATGGACGGAAGAGCTCGTCGACTCGGCGCAGCTCACGGCTCGCCGCGGTCAGGACGCCGATCTCCTCGACCGAGGCGCCGTCCCGCCGCAGCTCGTCGATGAGGCCGTCGGTGGGTGCGTTCCGTGCCTGGAGCTCGGCGAGATCGGCGATCGCCCGGCTGTGCCAGCGGTCGACCCGCGCGAGCGTGGCGTCCTGGTAGATCGAGCGGAACGTCGCGGCCAGTGAGCCGGTGCGCGCGTACTCGGCGCGTGTCGCGAGCGCCAAGAGGACGAAGGCGGCGGTCATCAGCAGATGCCACTCCCACCAGCTCAGGTGCCAGCTTCGGCTCAGGGCGACCGCGATGGTGGCCTCTGCCAGGAGCACCAGCGCCGCGACGAGCGCCACGGCCACCGGACTGCGCCGGCGCCGTGCGATCTCGACGTAGCGCCAGGCGGCGGCGGCGTACAGGAGCACGCCCACGAGCGCCACGAGCCCGATCGGTCCGGAGAGCCGCTCGACCGGCGGCAGCTCGCGGAACGGCTCGAGACGCAGGAGCGACGCTGCCCCCCAGGCGACCATGAGCACGATCACGCTCCAGCGCAGGAGGCCGCGATGCCGCAGGACGGCCGTGCCGCGCGGCCCCGCCAGCGGGCTGGCCGATGCGGCCGCGAAGACCGACGCGAGAACGAGCCCCACCGGCGTCGCGATGACGAAGCCGGTGTTCGAGGTGAGCAGGAGCGCGCCGGGCGTGGCCAGGGCATGCAGCCCCAGGAAGCCCGCTGAGAGCAGGAAGGCGATCGAGACCAGGAAGAGGCGCGCGTCGTCGTGCCTGCTGGCCGCCGCGTTCATGAGCAGCGCCAGCACGACGCTGACGGCCGCGGTGCCCAGGACGAGCCAGAAATGGCTCGGGTGGTGTTCCCAGACGAGGTCGAGCGTGGGCTGGAAGATGAGGAGCGCCAGCCCGCCCAGCGGCAGCAGGAGGGCGACGGCAGCCAGGAGCCAGCGGCGCTCGGGCATCGTGCGGAGATTGTCGCACCGCGCGCCACCCATCCCTGGGGGGGCGAGCGCCTCAGCTCGCAGCGAGCTCCACGACCCGGCCCTCGCGTCTCGAGCGCTCGGCGGCGAAGGCCATGAGGTGGCTCTCGGCCGCCTGCTCCAGGCCCGAGAGCGGCATCGCACCGGCGTCACCGGCGCGGCGCGCCAGGCCGTGGGCCACGAAGGCGGAGATCAGCCCCTCGTCTCCGCCGTCGTGGCCGACGAACGATCCGCTTGCGTCGTCGCCGCCGAGCGGGTCGGGTATCGGGGTGGCGACGATCCGTTCGGCCTGGTCACCGGCGAGCGCGGCGCGTCCCTGCGCGTCGCGCCCCCACTCGGCCACCGGCACCGCGCCCGGCTCGGGCAGGAAGCGGCGAAGCTCGATCTCCCCGGTGTCGAGCCGGCCACGCAGCTCACCGCGCGTGCCCATGAGCTTGATGGTGCGGGTGTTGTCCGGGGTGAAGGCGCTGACGGTCAGCGAGGCCGTGACGCCGTTCGCGAACTCCAGCGTCGCGACCTGGTGATCGGCGACGTCGTTGTCGCAGCGATAGACGCAGCGCCCATACGGTCCCTCTCGCAGTGCGCGCTCGCGCGCGGCTGGCGAGGGATCGAGGGTGATGGCGCTGACGGGCGGCCCGTCGGTCAGTGCGAGGCGCTCGATGTAGAAGCGCGGCGCGTAGAAGGGGCAGGTGTCGGCATGCGGACAGCCGTCCAGGCAGCGTGCCGGCGCCCCTGACGGGACGTTCTCGGCGCGAAAGTGCCGCAGGCCGCCGGCCGAGTGGACGCGCACGCACCGCGCCCCCGCGAACCACCGCATCAGGTCGAGGTCATGGCACGCCTTGGCGAGCAGCATCGGGCTGGCGAGCGCCTCGTTGCGCCAGTTGCCGCGCACGTAGGAGTGCGCGAAATGCCAGTAGCCGATGTTCTCAGCGTGGTCGATCCCCACCAGCTCGCCGATCGCCCCCTCGTCCACGAGCCGGTGGAGCGTCGAGAAGAATGGGGTGTAGCGCAGGACGTGGGACACGGTGACCGAGCCGGAGCTGCGGCGCGCGGCCTCGCGGACGGCCAGCACCCCTTCGAGCGTTGGCGCGATCGGCTTTTCCAGAAGGACGTCGCGCCCGTGCTCGAGCGCCGTGACGCACGGCTCGACGTGCTCGCGGTCCGGGGTGGCGATGACGACCGCCTCGAACGGCGGACGCGGGTTGTCGAAGAGAAGGCGCCAGTCGGCGTGGACCGCATCGGGCTCCAGGGCGTGGTCGGCTGCGAATCGCGCCCGCTTGCCCGGGTCGGAGTCGGCGCAGGCCACGACCCGGAGGCGGCTCGGATAGGCCACGGCGTAGGCGCCATAGGCGCGGGTGCCGCGCTCGCCACAGCCGATGACGGCGATACGCAGGGGACCCTCGAACACGGGCGGGCTGAGGTTCATCGGGGCGTCAGTATCGGTGATCGCCGCCGGGGCGGCGAGCGAGGCGCGGCGTCAGATCTCCTGCCGGCGGAAGGCCAGCCATGCGAGCGCCACGAGCGCCAGCACGATCCCGACGTTGGCCGCCAGCGGACCGATGAGCGAGCCGGGGTCGATCCCCAAACCGAGGGCCCGCGCCGGCGCGCCCGAGAGCCCGGCTGGGAGGTACGGAGCCAGGTTCGGCAGGGCCGAGACGATGGCCAGGCCGATCATGCCTGCGATGCCGATGGCCGCCGCGGCGACTGCCGATCGCGTCAGCGTGCTGCCGAGGAAGGTCAGCGCGAGATAGGCGAGCAGCGAGATGAGCAGCAACCCGCTCATGCCAGCCCAGCCCGCCGCCGGCGGAGCATCGAAGAGCAGCGCGGTATAGAAGTAGCCGGCGGCCGAGGCCACGGCCATCGCCACCGTCAACGTGGCGGTCATGGCGATGAGCTTCGCCCCAAGGTAGGCGCCTCGCGAGGCGGGCTTGCTGAGGATGAGCGCCGCGGTGCCCCGCTCCTTCTCCGTCGCCACACTGCCCATCGCAAGGAGGATCGCCGACAGGATGCCCACCTGGCCCAGGTTCTTCAGGAACTGGTCGACCGCGTCGCGGACCGTGGGCTCGGGGAACTCGATCTCGAATGGCACGCCGCCCAGCGCCTGGATCAGCTCCGGCGTATAGCGGGCCAGAAACGGCGAGGCGATGCCGAGGGCGACGAAGACCACCACGACGACGAGCAGGCGGCGCGTGCGCCACTGCTCGAGCAGCTCCTTGCGCAGCAGGGGACCAAGGCCAGTCATGCCGCCGCCCGGCCCTCGCGTCCCACGAGCTGGAGGAAGACGTCCTCGAGCGTCGGCCGCTGCCGTTCGAAGCGCACGACCGCCGGGCCACTCTCGCTGAGCTCCGCGAGCAGTCGCCGGGCAACGCCTGCCTCCTCCGCCACAGCGACCCGCAGCTGCGGTCCGCTGGCCTCGAGCGCCGTCACCCCCGGGACCCCGCGCAGTCGAGTTGCCAGCAGCTCGACCTCCGCCACGTCGGCGCGTTCGAGATCGATCACGTACACCGGCCGTGCGTACTGGGCGAGGAGCGACTCCATCCGGTCCTCGGTCACGAGACGGCCCCGGTCCAGGATCGCGACGCGGTCGCAGATGCGCTCGACGTCATTGAGGATGTGGGTCGAGAAGAGGACGGTCGAGCTGCCGCCCACGCGGCGGATCACCTCGAGCACGTCACGCCGGCCCTCCGGGTCGAGGGCGCTCACCGGCTCGTCGAGCAGCAGGACCGGCGGGCGGTTGAGGATCGCCTGGGCCAAGCCGAGCCGTTGCCGCATGCCGCCCGAGTAGCCCCCGATCGCGCGGCGCCCCGCTACCTCCAGGCCGACGATCGACAGCGTCTCGTCGATCCGGCGTTCGAGCTCCGCGCCGCGCAGGCCGTAGAGCCGCCCCACGAGGGCCAGCAGCTCTCGGCCGCGCATCCAGCCGTGAAAGCGAGGGTCCTGGTCGAGGTAGCCGATCATCCCGCGTCGGTTCGGCTCACCGCCGCCCACGGGCACGCCCAGGATCGAGGCGGCGCCGGCGCTGGCATGCGTCAGCGAGGTGAGGATGCGCAGCGTCGTGCTCTTGCCGGCGCCATTCGGGCCCAGGAAGCCGAAGACGCTGCCGGCGGGCACCGAGAGGTCGAGCGCGTCGAGCGCCAGCACACTCCCGTAGCGGCGCGTCAGGCCGCGTGCCTCGATCGCCATGCCCTCGGTTGACATCGGGCTATGCGTCCTCGCGCCCGACGAGGAAGTAGACGAGCGGCCCCAGCAGCTGGCCGAAGACGATCACGGCGCCCCACACCAGCTTGTTGCCGCCCTTCACGCGCCGCTCGGGTCGCGTCAGGTCGTACAACCCGGCGACGAGGAGCACCGCCTGCAGGAGGAGGAGCGGGATGAGGAACGGCAGGATCTCGGACAGGGTCATGCAGTCACACTCCGATCTGGGTCGTCGCGCCAGACGAGGTAGGAGTACCCGACGAGAACGGCGACGGTGCCGAGCAGGCCGCCGACGAGGAGCCAGACGAATGCCTGCGGCGGGAGGAGCAGCGCTGAGAGGACCATCGCCAACCCGAGCGCCATGAACAGGTAGCCGCCGAGCCGGTGGGTGCGCTGCCAGGAGCGCTCGCTCGACAGGGTCCACGGGGTGCGGATGCCGAAGAGCCAGCTGCTGCGCGTCTTGCCCAGGAAGTTGCCCATCACCACGAACAGGAGGCCGATGCCGATCCCGGCGACCGGCGCGATGTTGGCCGCCCGGCCGAGCGCGGCGAGGACCGCGAAGACGTGCAGCGCAGCCTGGAATGCCACCACCGCGATACCGATCGAAACGTACGCGGTGCTCGACCGTTCCAGGTTCCGGCGCCGCGGCTCGATGCGTGGCACGACGGCCATGACGAGGAGGATGGCCACCGCAGCGGCCGGCAGACCCAGCAGCCCCACCCACTTCGGTCCGTAGCCGTCCGCCTCGCCGGTCGGTCCCCAGTGGATCGGGATCGAGGCGCCATCGGGAATCTGCGGCCATGCCCAGGCGCTCAGGGCGAGCATGCCCACGACGAGCGCCCCGCCGACGAGCAGGAGCGTGCGGATCTTCATCGTGCCTCCGTGCTGCCGATGCCGAGCGCGCTCATGAGCGAGGCCATCGCCTCCTCGAGCACGCTCAGGTTGAGGTGGTAGGTGATCGACGTCCCATGCCGGTCGGCCTGCACGAGGTCCGCCTCGCGCAGCACCTTCAGATGCCCCGAGATCGTGGGCCAGGCGAGATCGAACTGCGCCGCCAGCTCACCCGCCGGCAGGTCGCCGCCACGGAGGAGCGCGAGGATGCGGCGGCGCGTCGGATCCGAAAGCGCCCGGTACACGTCGTTCAACGTTCGGCTCTGGCCTTATTAGGAGAGTGCCGAAGTATGGCCGATGCGCCTGCTCCGCGCAAGGGCGGCGTATACTGTCTGGCAGATCCATTCGACCCGGGACGGGCGCACCCGTCCGGCGCCGACTTCTCACCGATGCTGCGCTTCGCGCGGCCACGACAAGGAGGCGACCGTGACGTCCCATCCACCCGCCGATTCCTCGCAGACCCGCTCGACGCTGTCCGTCGCAGGTCGACCGTTCGAGATCTTTCGCCTCGACGCCGCCGGCGTCGCCGACCTCGAGCACATGCCGTACACCGTGAAGGTGCTGCTCGAGAATCTGCTCCGTGGCGCCGCCACGCAGCCGGACCTCGTGAAGGCGAACGACGTCCGGGCCCTCGCCGCGTGGGATCCCGAGCAGCCGGCC
>DAINOY010000056.1:0-8171 GCA_036743735.1 Chloroflexota bacterium | reverse complement strand
GGCATGGCGCAGACGGTCGCGTAGCCGCCATGGGCCGCCGCGCGGCTGCCGCTCGCGACGTCCTCCGCCGCCTCGGCACCCGGCTGACGGAGGTGGGTGTGGAGGTCGCAGAATGCCGGCGCCGCGACCAGCCCCCCGGCGTCCACGACCCGGGCATCGGCCGGCGCGCTGGCCGTGACGCGGCCGTCGACGACGGCCAGATCGGTCACCTCGTCCCGTCGCCCCGGGTCGATCACTCTCGCGCCACGGAGCAGCAGCGGCCGGGGATCATCCCGCAGCGAGCCGAACGTGCCCAGGCCGCCGCTCATGCGGCGAGGAGCGCGAGCACCGCCATGCGCGTGGCGACGCCGTTCTCGACCTGCCGGCCGATGAGGCTCCGCGGGCTCGAGGCAAGCTCGGCGCTGATCTCCACGCCCTCGTTGGTCGGGCCCGGATGCAGCACCGGTGCGCCGGGACGCGCCATTGCCATGCGCTCGCTGGTCAGGCCCCAGCCACGGGCATATTCGGCGAGCGACGGCACGGCGCCCCCAGCCGCGCGCTCGAGCTGGATGCGCAGTGTCATGACCGCGTCGGCGCCCTGGAGTGCCGCCTCGAGCGAGCGCGCGACCTCGATCCCCGGCACGGCGCCGAACCCAGCGACCATGGCCGGTGGCCCGGCGACCCGCACGCGGGCGCCGAGCGTGGTCAGCACCCGAATGCCGGAGCGCGCGACGCGGGAATGCGCGACGTCGCCGACGATCGCGACGAGCGCGCCATCGAGGCTGCCGAGAGCGTCGCGCAGCGTCAGCGCATCGAGCAGCGCCTGGGTCGGATGGGCATGCGTCCCGTCACCGGCGTTGACGATCCGTAGCCCCGTGGTGCGCGTGGCGAGGTACGGCGCGCCTGAGGCCGCATGGCGCAGCACCAGCGTCCCGACGCCGGTTCGCTCCAGCGTGCGCAGCGTGTCGACGAGCGACTCACCCTTCGTCACGCTGCTCGACGCAGCCGAGAGATCGACGACCTCACCGCCCAGCGCCTTCACCGCCAGCTCGAAGCTCACGCGCGTTCGGGTCGACGGCTCGAGAAACGCGAGGCCCACCGTGCTGCCGCGCAGCGCCCCGAGGGGTTCGCCGCGATCGCGCCGCTCGCGCAGCTCGGCGGCGAGATCGAGGTGCGCGAGCAGCTCCTCGCGGTCCAGCGCGTCGACGTCGAGGAGGTGCCGTCGGGCCGACGTGCGGGGCGGCGCGCCGACGGCGAGGGTCATGGCAGATCCAACGCGTCGTCGCCGCGCCCGATCACGACCTCGTCGGCCCCGTCGATCTCGGTGACCCGGACGTGGACGACCTCGCCGCGGCTCGTCGGCAGGTTCTTGCCGACATGGTCGGCGCGGATCGGCAGCTCGCGATGCCCACGGTCGACGAGGACGGCGAGCCGTACCGCGCGCGGCCGGCCGTGGTCGGTCAGCGCATCGAGCGCGGCGCGCACCGTCCGCCCGGTGTAGAGCACGTCGTCGACGAGGACGACCGTCTTGCCGTTCACCACCGTGCCGATCTCGCTGCGTTTCACGATCGGTGCGTGGGCCAGCTTCGTCAGGTCGTCGCGGTAGAAGGTGATGTCGAGCGAGCCGACCGGCAGCCCGTCACCCTCGTGCTCCTCGATGAGGTCGGCGAGCCGGCGCGCCAGCGGCACCCCGCGGCTGCGGATGCCGACCAGCACGATGTCGTCGGTGCCTCCGTTGCGCTCCACGATCTCGTGCGCGACGCGCGTCAGCGCGCGCCGGATCTCCTCCGCCTCCAGGACGCGGCGCTCGGCGGTCATCATCGGTCCGGACAGCACGACGCCATCGGTCCAGGACCGATGGCGGGCAGGCGAGCAGGCTGGTTCGGGATGGCCATCATGCGCTCCTTGGCGGCCTCGCAGGACCGCGTTAAAGGTCTCGCAGGTGAGTATAGGCGACCGATGGATCGGCTATTCGTTGCCCTGCGCCACGTAGAAGACCGGCCCAACCCAGGTCGTCCCGTCACCGATCTCCGGGAACGGGCCATCCGAGCCTCCGGCTGGGTAGAGCGTCACCTTCGAGGTCGGAGCGCTCGCGCCGCCCTCGCTGCCGGCATCGAGCTGCAGCGTGACCGCGATCGTCGGCAGCTCGCTGTCGAACGGGCTCTGCTGCAGGTCGACGTAGGTGACGTCGACGATGAGGCCCATCCGCCCGAGGCTGCTCGTCGCCGTCAGCAGCTCGTCGCCGCTGGCGCGCGCCACGTACACGCGGTCGGCCGCCGGATAGGGCAGGGTGTCGGTGCCGTGCGGCAGGCCCTGCCACTGCGCATCCCAGACGGCGAACCAGTCGGAGTCGAACGACCAGCTCACCTGGGCCGATGCGAAGCCCTCCTCGTCGAGCGGCTCGAGATCGGCGAAGAGCGGTCGTGACTCGCCGAGATCGATCGTGCCGTCGTAGTCGGCGACGGAGAGCATGCCGGCGGTCGCGATCGTCCAGCCAGGGGCCGCCGGCTGCATCCCGCCGCTCCACACGATCACGCGCTCGGCGTTCGGTGACAGGAGCGGCAGGAAGACGTCCGGAGCGCTGGCGATGGCGGCGGACTCGAGGTCCGAGAGATCCGCGTCGAGCGGCACGAGATAACTCACCGGCGAGGAGGCGGCGCGGCTGACCCAGAGCCGCTCGCCATCGAAGCTGGCGGCGTAGACGTCGTCGGTATCGGTCAGCACCCGCACCGCCTCGGCGTCGTTCGCGGCGTCGCCGTCGGAGAGCGCCTCGTGCTCGGTGTCGAAGATCGCTGCATCAGGCCCGTCGGCATGGTCGACATCGACGAGCGTGAAGCCCAGGAAGCGGCTGTCGGCTGACCAGCTCATCCGGCGGCCGAACGCCGATGCCTCCGTCTCGCCGAGGCGGATCGTCTCCGCATCGCGCAGGTTGTAGGCCCACACGGCGTTCGTGCCCTTCTGCCCAACCTGGGTCTGGTACACCATCCACCGGTAGTCGGGGCTGAGCGAGATCACGACCGCGGGGCCGCTGGCGTCGCCGAAGCTCGAGGCCTGCGTCTCGGATCGATCGCGCTCGGCGTCGTAGGTGCCAAGCTCGGTGTCGAACGAGGTGCCGGTCATCTCGAGATAGTTAATGTAGCCGTGCCCGATGGTGCCGGCGAGCGGTGGCGGCGTCGGGCTGGGGCTGGGCGTGGGGCTGGCGCTCGGCGAGGCCTCGCCGCTCTCGGACGGCAGCGCGCTGGCCACGACGCTGGGGCTCGGCACGGGAGTGGTGGACTGCGCCACCTCCCGCGGGCCGAGCCAGCCGTTCGCGACGGCAATGCCGGCGAGCGCGCCGACGGCGACGATGCTCAGCGCACCGGCGAGGATGCTCGAGGGGCGCCACCACGCCGGCCGCGCGGTGCGGCTCGAGGGGACGCCGGTCCGAACGCGAGCGCCGAGGTCGCGCGGGGCCGATTCGCGCCGCAGGCCGGCGAGCAGCTGGCGATCGGCGGTCATCGACCCCAGCAGGTCGCGACAGCGCGCGCAGCCGGCGAGATGGCGATCGAGGTCCATCCGCTCGGCGTCGGTCAGGTCGCCGGTGAGCGAGGCGCTGATCAGCTCCTCGGGGTGCATCGGGTTCGTCATCGGGAGAGGCCCTCGGCCGCCAGGGCCTTGCGCATCTCGCCGCGCGCGCGACACAGGAGCGTGCGGACCGCGCCGTAGCTCATGTCCATCACCTCGCCGATCTGCTGCGCGCTCATGTCCTCGAGGTCGGAGAGGACGAGGCACTGCCGATGGTTCGGGCGCAGGCGGAGCAGCGCGCGCTGGATGCGCTCGTCGAGGGTGTTGTTCATGACCTGTGCCTCGGGATCGGGCCGATGGTCGGCGACGTCGAACGCCGGGCGGTCGTCGTCATCGGTCGACGGGCGGACGACGAAGCGTCGGCGCCGCATCTCGTCGATGGCGGTGTTGGTCGCGATGCGGTAGATCCATGAGCGGACGGAGGCGTCATCGGTGAGGGAGTCGAGCTTTCGGAAGGCCTTGATGAACGTGTCCTGCGCGATGTCGGCGGCACGATCCCGATCACCGACCATGCGCAGGACGTAGTTGAAGATCGGGTCCGCGAAGTCCTCGAAGAGGTGGTTGAAGGCGGCTTCGCGCGATGGGGCAGCCGCACGCGATTGCGTCACGCTCGCGTCCACCCGCACCGGCCCGAGGGCCATCGACAACACCTCAACCTCCGAATCACAATTCCTCCCCGGGGTGACAGAACGCGCCGCCGCCGTGCGGTGTTACAGGACGACATCATGTCGGCCTGGCCACGTGCCGACGCAAGACCTCTGCCGCGTACTCCGGCGCGGCCGGATTGACGGCCAGCCCGGTGGCGCGCTCCAGGCCGGCGATGACACGCAGGCGCGGATGCAGCTCCCAGTGCCAGTGAAACGTCGCATCCAGGCGCTCGCCGGCGGGCGACGTGTGGAGGAACAGGTTGTACGGCGGGTCCCCCAGCGCATCGAGGCTGCGCAGCGTGTCCTGCAGCGTCACGGTGAGCGCGTCAATGCCGTAGTCGTCGGTCGCGGTGAAGTCGGCGGCGTGCAGGCGCGGCACAATCATCAGCTCGAAGGGTGATCGGCTGGCGGCCGGAGCAAAGACGACGTGATGCCGGTTGGCGAGCACGAGCCGCTCGCCGTTCTCCTCTTCGGCGGCTGCGAGGCCGCACCACACGCAGCCGCGCGAGCGAATGGCATGGCGAGCCCCTCCCCCGATCTCCTCGGCCAGCCAGTGCGGGACCTGCGGGATGCCGTAGAACTCCATGTTGAGATGCTGTGAGCGCGAGCCGGCCTGCATCCCGTGGCTCTGCACGGCCTGGACGTAGATCGGCCGGTCGGGCGGTGCGGCACCGCTGCCCTCGTCGCGCATCGCGTCGCGCAGCGCGGTGAGCAGGCGGGCGGCGAGCTTCGGGTCGGCGTCAGCAAGACGCTCGTGATGATCGCGCGGTCCCACCAGGATCTGCCACGAACCGGCCGTCGCCTCGACCTCGGAGATGGCCAGCTGCGCCGCGCGCTCCTTGCCGGAGTCGATGCGGTGAAAGGCCTGCGCGCGGAGCGGAACGCGGCGAATGCCGCCGTCGTCGGTGGCGGGGGCGTCGTCGCAATGCCGGCAGTGGGTGCCCTCGACCGGGTTGGCCCGGACGGCGAACGACGCGTGCTCGAAGGTGCGGTCCGTGACGATGGCTGCCCACCAGCCGGTGATCGGGTCGCGGCGCAGCTCGAACACGGCCCGAATCGTACTCGACGTGTCGGGGGGCTCAGACCCCGAGTCCCGCCCGAATACCAGCGACCGTCTCGTACGGATCGCAGCCAACGAGGGTCGTCCCGGCCAGCAGCTCGATGGCGCCGATGTCCGATGCCCGGCTCTGCGGGTCGCCGCGGTCCACGAGACGCACGATCGGGCGCAGCTCGCGCCATGCGGGGGCGGCATCGGCGCCGAGGGGCGGGCGCAGCAGGGCCATGTTGAAGGCGCGCACGCCGAGCGCGTCGCGATACGCGATCAACGTGTCGGCGATGACATCGCGGAACGGTGCCTCGCGCTCGTCGGCACCGGCCGGCCCGACGATCCACAGGTCCCGCTCCTTGGCCGGGGTGAGCGACGCGAGCACCGTCACACCCCCTCGCTCCTCGGCGAGCCCCAGATCACGGTGCGCCGCAACGAGGTCGTCGAGGTACGAGCCGCCAGTCAACTCCCGATAGCGAGCGGCGTCGCGCACCAGCCGCTCGACGACGCCGTGGTGATGCCCCGCGCCGAGCAGGACCTGGGCGTGCCCGTGGACGATCGAGCCGCCCGCGCGCCAGGTGCAGTTCCAGATCAGGAGATAGTTTCGGGCGGCCGGATCATCGGCGCCGGCGGCGGTGGCCCATTCGCGCCCGACACGCAGCACGTCGCCGATCAGCACAGCATCGAAGGCGAGCGGGTCGTGCCGTTCGAACACGATCACGCCGTGGTGGCTCTCACCGGCCGCGGCGTTGGCGCCGGTCATCGAATGCGCGCCGCGGACACGTCCGAAGCTGTCTGCGGGCGTGCCGGCCGTCGGGTCGCAGAACGGATCGCCTTCGGTTGCAGCGATCTCAGCCGCGAGGTTCGGTGCCGCTGCGATCCCGTCGATGGGCCGAGCGGCACGCAGCGGGGCAAAGGTCGCCGTTGCCAGCGAGATGCGATCCGTGACGCGGACCAATGTCTGATGGCGCACCGCGTCGACCGAGCCGAAGTGCTGGGTGAGCCACGGGTCCATCTGCGGAGGTGGATCGGTGACGGCGTGCCGCAGGTCCACCTCGAAGAGGCGCTCCGCCCGCGCGCGGGCGGCATCGGGCAGTCCGGCCACACGGTCGGCAAGCCCGAGGATCGTCGGCTCAGCCGTTGCCGGGGTCTCCGGCGGTGGGGGCGTGCGGCTCGAGCTCCCAGCCGCGCCGTCGCGGCAGTGCCTGCCATTCGCCGCGCAGCATGCTCATGCGGTGCACGTCGACGTGATCGCCGTGATGCAGATGTGCCTCGCGCAGCGTGCCCTCGTGTGTGAAGCCGACCTTCTCGTACGAGCGGCGCGCGCGGGGGTTGAAGGCATAGACGTCGAGCTCGATCCGCTCGAGGCGCAGCTCACCGAAGGCAAAGTCGACGATCGCGTTCATCGCGTCGGTCCCCAGGCCCTGGCCGATGGCATCGCGCTCGCCGATCGCGATGCCCACCGAGGTATGGCCCATCTCCCAGCTCACCCCATGAAGCCCGATCGTCCCGATCGGGCGCTCGTCGGCCAGGAGGCAGATGACGAAGTGGAAGTCGCTCTTGCCCTGGTTGGCGAGCATCGTCTCGAACCATTTCTCCTCGAGCGGCAGGGAGAGCGGCGCTCGAACCGCCAGGTACTGGGCGATCTCCGCGTCGTTCAGCCAGCGTACGAAGCGCGACAGATCATCGCGCTCGGCGGGACGCAGGAAGACGCGCTCGCCGCGGATCAGCGGCACGGGGCGCGGACCTTGCTGCGCTGGATCGGAGACCATTGGGGTTCACGATACACAGCCTGCACTGGAGGAATGACCAACTCATGGCAGCCACGCGACGCGCGAGCGTCACATGGGACGGCGACCTGGCGAGCGGCACGGGGGTCGCCTCCGCGGACACATCGGGCGTCTTCAGCGATCTCCCCGTCTCCTGGGCGTCGCGCACCGAGGCACCGGCCGGCAAGACCTCGCCGGAGGAGCTCCTGGCCGCGGCGCACGCCTCGTGCTACGCGATGGCGCTCTCGGGTGGCCTGGCGCGTGCCGGGATGCCGCCGGAGCACCTGGCGGTGAGCGCCGAGATCACCTTCGACAAGGTGGGCGATGCCTGGACCGTGGTCTCCTCGGTGTTGACGGTTCGGGGGCGGGTACCAGGCGCCGACGACGCGGGCTTCCGACAGGCGGCGGAGGCCGCGCGCGACGGCTGCCCGATCTCCCGCGCCCTGGTTGGCAACGTGGCACTCTCCGTCGAGGCCAGCCTCGAAGCGTAACGGCCGGCTCAGCCGTCCCCGGGTCCGGCCGCGGCGTCAGCCGGATCCGGCCAGCTGCCCCCCTGCTCGCGCAGAATCGAGACGAAGCCGTCCGGCGGCTCGGCGTGCAGCGTCAGCGGTGCACCGCTGGCATTGGGCAGCGAGAGCTCGAGCGCGTGGAGCATCAGCCGGGCTGCACCACCCACCGGAAGCGGGCGGCCATAGCGCGGATCGCCGATGACCGGGTGGCCGATGGCGTAGCAGTGCACCCGGACCTGGTGGCGACGCCCCGTGAACGGTCGGAGCGTGAGCAGGTCGCTCGTCGGCAGCCGCTGCCGCACCTCGTACGCGGTCTGCGATGGCTTCCCCAGCGGGTCGACCCCCATCCGACCCGAGCCGAACGCGCGCAGCGGCAGATCGATCTCGCCGCTCGGCGGCTCGACCTGGCCCTGCACGAGCGCGAGGTAGATCTTATGGACCTGCCGCGTCTCGAAGAGGCGCGCCAGCCGACGCTGCGCCTCGATGTCGCGGGCGAAGAGCAGGATGCCGCTGGTCCCTCGATCGAGCCGATGGACGACGAAGAGCCGCTGCCCGGCGTGGCGCGATGCTTCCGCCTGGAGTGACTCGTCGCTGCCCGCCCCGACCGAGATGCGGCCCGGTGGCTTGTCGACGGCGAGGAGCTGCGCGTCCTCGTGAA
>DAINOY010000055.1:0-8302 GCA_036743735.1 Chloroflexota bacterium | reverse complement strand
TGGACCGCCCACGCGGCGGCGATGCGGAATCCGGTGCCTCGCAGTCCCCACAACCGCGATCCGAGGTGCAGCAGCGCGCCGATGACCGCCCCGATCGCCGGACCGAAGATGCCCCAGATCTCGCTGAACGCGACGGTCCCGACGATGATCCCGGCGTTGTAGAGCAGCGGGGCAATGCCGTACGGCAGGAAGCGGCGATCAGCGAGCAGCACCTCGCCGAGGCTGAGCGAGGCGGCGAAGATGATCGGCGTCAGGAGCATGACCCGAAACAGCCCGACATAGAGCTCGCGCTGCGCGCCTGTGAAGCCCGGCGCGATGAGGGCGGTCGTCTGCTCCGCAAAGACGAACATCAACAGCGCCGCGGCGGTCATCACGCCGACGGCGCCGGTGAGGATCGTGCGCGCGAACCGGTCGGCGTCCCCGTCCTCGGCGCGCAGGCCGAGGTAGATCGGGATGAACGGTGCCGCCAGGCCGCTCGCCACCACGACGTCGAGCGTCAGCTCCGGCAGGACGAACGCGGCGTTGTAGGCGTCCAGCTCCGACCCGGCGCCGAATGTCCGGGCAAAGATGCGGTCGCGGACGAGCCCCAGGAGGTAGCTGCCGAAGACGAGGACCGAGAGGAGGACGGCGCCGCCGGGCAGAAACCGGGCGACGAGTCGCGAGATCATCCGCTGAACGTGTCGCGCAGCCAGGCGATGTGCGAGCGGTGCTCGGCCTCGTGCTGGAGGACGTGGTGCAGCACCCAGTCCGGCGCCACGTCGTAGCGCTCGAGCGAGCGAACGCGGTGGAAGTCCTCGTTCGTCATGCCGCGCAGCTGGCCCAGGACCCAGCCGCGGATCGTGCTCAATCGGTCCAGGTGCGTGCTGAGCGGCTGGCCGTTGACGCGCCACAGGCGCCCGTCATCGTCGCGATCGCGCCACGGAAGGACGCCGGTGAGCTGCGGCGGATAGTCCGTGAGCTCGAGGATCTCGGTCGCGACCCAGTCGGCCTCGATCAGCCCGATGTGATAGAGCAGCGTCCCGATGCTGTTGAGCGGCGCATCGGGCGTCCAATCGACCATCTCGGGCGTGATGCGGTCGAACTCGCGCAGCGTGTCGCGTCTGGCGTCCTCGAGCGCAGCGAGCCAGCGTCCGACCTCCGGATCATCGGTGATGGGATCGAGGACGAGGCGCTCGCGTTCGCTCTCAGGCATCGCAGCGCATTGTGACGCGCCGCGCGTTCGGACCGCGCCGGTCCCCGCCCTTCACCGCGCTGAGATGTGGCGTGTCGGCGGATATATCAGTAACGATATAAGCGCCGATGCCGCGACTTCGGCAGCGAGTCCGGCCCGCGGCCAATGAGGAGTCACAGACGGCGTTCGAGGAAGTGGCCGGAGGGGTGGGCGGCTGCTTCGGCCAGGCGGTGACCACGGACGAAGACCTCGGCCAACGCGCCGCGCAGCTCGAGACCCTCGAACGGGGTGTAGTCACTCGTGTGGTGCAGATCCGCCTGGCGGAGGGTGCGCTGCGCATTCGGGTCGATGAGGACGAGATCGGCGTCGAGCCCGACCTCGACGGCGCCCTTCCCGGCCAGCCCGAAGAGGCGCGCCGGGGCGGTCGCCAGGACATCCACCAGCCGCTCGACGGTGAGACGGCCCTCCCCCACCCCGGCCGACCACGTGACCGACAGCAGCGTCTCGATCCCAGGGCCGCCGTTGCTGACCTGCGGAAACGGCGGCGCGGGCAGATGCTTCTCGACCGCCAGGCGATCTGGGACGTGGTCCGACGCGACGATGTCAAGGATCCCGTCACGAAGCCCCGCCCACAAGGCGTCGACGTCGGCCTGCGAACGCAGGGGCGGCGAGATGACGCGCTGGATGACGTTCGCCTCGTCGGGGTCGTCGTACAGCGCGTCGGTCGACACGAGGTAATGCGGGCAGGTCTCCGCATACACCGGCTCGCCGCGGGCCTTCGCCTCCGCGACCGCC
Organism: Chloroflexota bacterium; assembly: GCA_036743735.1. Lineage (GTDB taxonomy): Bacteria > Chloroflexota > Limnocylindria > QHBO01 > QHBO01 > JBDTNK01. The sequence goes on along the minus strand of DAINOY010000055.1, from coordinate 6,336 downwards.
TCCAGGGCTCCCAGGCACGAGAGATGGACGATGTAGAGCGGTGCCTCCGCCCGGCGCGCCATCTCGATCGCCTTCCGCGTGGCGGCCGTCTCCGCCACCGGCGGCCGGGTCAGCGCGTGGTGCCGGCAGCCGACGTCGCCCCGCGCCAATGCCGCCTCGACGAGCGGGTCGATGATCGCCGGCTCCTCGCAATGCACCTGGAGCATCCCGCCGGCGCGAGCCATGATCCGCATGGCGGCCTCGAGTGCCGCGTCGCCGAGCCGGAAGTCGTAGACCATGAACGCCTTGGCGGTGGGCACACCGGACGCGACGAGGGCCGGCAGCTCACGAAGCGGATCGTCCTGGTGCCCGCCGATCACCGAGGAGAGCCCGAAGTCGACGACCGACTGCCCGGCGGTGCGCTCCCGGAATTCTGCCGCGCCCGCCAGCGGCGACCGCGCGCCCGCCTCGCTGATCCCGGTCCCCGGGTTGTTGAAGGCGAGGAACGTCGTGGTTCCGCCATGCGCCGCCGCAAGCGAATCCCGCAGGAACCGATCAGGCTGCTCGCCACTCGACAGCCTCGTGTGCGTGTGGACGTCGACGACGCCGGGCAGCACGAGCAGCCCGGTGGCATCGACGACGTCGGCACCGGGCGCCTCCAGCCCTGGACCGATGGCGCTGACGCGCCCTTGGGTGACCGCGACATCGGCCCGCGTCGAGCCCGTGGCGCTCACGACGGTGCCGCCACGGATGAGCGTGTCAGCCATCCGCACGCCGGACGTGCGCCCGGGTCACCTCGCCCGCCGACCGGACGCCCAGCAGAGTCAGTCCGCGCCGCACCTCCTCGGCGAGCAGCCCGATCGCGTGCGCGACGCCCGCCTCTCCGGCAGCCGCCAGCGCATAGACCACCGGACGACCGATGAACACGCCGCGCGCCCCCAGCGCGAGCGCCACGAGGACGTCGTTCCCCCGCCGGATCCCGCCGTCGGCATAGATCTCGAGCCGACCGGCGGCCGCATCCACGATCTCGGGCAGGACCTCGGGCGCGGTCACGACGCCGTCGAGCTGCCTCCCGCCGTGATTCGAGACGACGATGGCGCGCGCGCCGTGGTCGACCGCTCGCTGCACGTCGTCCGGCGCCAGGATGCCCTTGAGGACCAGCGGCAGCCGAGTCCAGCCGGCGATCGCGGTCACGTCGTCCCAACGCAGCTCGGGCTTGCGGTCCATGTAGTCCAGGAAGAGCTCCTCGTCGTCGGCTCCCGCCGGAAGATGCGCCTGGATCCCGGCCGGAACTGCAAATTGGTTGCGGATGTCGCGCTCGCGGTAGCCGATCACCGGCAGGTCGACGGTGAGCACGATGGCGGCGTAGCCGGCCGCCTCGGCGCGCTGGACGAGCTCACGCGCGAACCCGAGGTCGTGCTCGACGTAGAGCTGGAACCAGCGGGGCGCCATGGCGCCGCTCGCGTCGGCCACGGCCTCGATCGTGCGCGTCGAGGCGGTCGACAGCGTGAAGAGCGTGCCGGCGGCGGCGGCAGCGCGGGCGCTCGCCAGCTCGCCATCGGGATGTGCCAGCCCGTGGAGCGCCGTGGGTGCGACTGCGAAGGGCGTCGCGCTCTCGACGCCCAGGAACGCCGTGCGCAGGTCGGGTGCTCGCGCGCCCGTCAGGACGCGTGGCAGCAGCCGCCATCGGCTCCAGGACGCAAGGTTGTCCGCCAGGCTGCGCTCGTCGGCGGCCCCGGAGCTGTAGTAGCCGTATGCGCCCGGGTCGAGCCGGCCGCGCGCCAACGCCTCGAAGTCGTGAAGGTTGACGACGTCCTCGAGCGACGCTGCCGCAGGCTGCACGCGCTCGGTCAGCGGCGCGCCCACCCGTGGCCGCCGGGTGTTCCGACCGAGCGCATCAGCGCTCGGTCCGCGAGCGGTCCCAGAGCCAGGCACCGATGACGATCACCAGCAGGACGACGGCGATGACGAGGAACCAGTTCATCGGTCTGTCGCCTCCCGGATCGCGATTGGCTGTGCGCCCTCCCACAAGGTGCGCCGCCCGACCTCGCGCAGCCGATCGGCCCAGCCGTCGTCCGGCACGAGCGTCGCGAAGTGGTTGCCTGCCAGCTGGCCGAGCTTGCTCGAGAACATGCAGGCGCCGTACGGGAAGAGGATCTCGCACTCGCTGATCTCGCCGGTGTAGATGAGCAGCTGCCCCGGCGCGGGATGCGAGGTGTGGTGCTCGTAGCCCACGCCCACACGCAGGTCCCCGAACGGGATCCAGGTCGATTCGCCGCTCCAGCGGCAGTGGATCAACCGGTTCTCGATCGGCAGCATGGAGCGGATGGCGGCCACGGTCTGTGGCGCATCGGGCTCCCAGTTGGCACGGAACTCGAGATCACCGACGCGGATCGCCAGATCAGCCATGGCGCAGATGGTACGCCTCGAACGGCGCTCCATGGCCCGGCACGATGAGGTCGGCGAGGGCCAGCACCCGTTCGCGGCTCGCGCGCAGCGCGGCCATGTCCTCGGCGAACGGATCCTCGTCGGGTCCATCCGCGTTCCACCACAGGTGGGTGAGCACGGCGATCCCGTCCGGTGTACCGACGACGGTCGAGATGTCCTCCGCGGTGTGTCCCGGCGTGCGGATCAGCCGCACCGCGGGCGTGAGCTCGTAGCCCTCGGCGTCCTGGTCGATCCACTCCATGCCGTGATAGATGGCCCAGTGATCATGGACGCGGGCACCCGGGAAGAGGCCGACGTTCATCGTGTGGTCGGGGTGATGGTGGCCCAGGATGACATCCGTCACGTCGGATGGCGCCAGGCCCTGGTCGTGAAGTGGGTCGGTGATATCGGTCTGACGGTTCGCCATGCCGGGATCGACCACCGCCACCACGTCGCCGGAGCGGATCAGGGAGCAGGTACTGACCACACCCGGCGGGGTGAGCGAGCCAGCCAGGAGGATGTCGAGCCGGGCGTCACGCGCGGCGGGTGCATCGGGCATCATGCAGCGCAGGCTACACCGCGTGGGATGGACTCATGGCCGACGTAACCGCGACGATCAGCACGCACGTCCTCGACGTCGAGCGCGGCATTCCGGCCGTGGGCGTCTCGGTCGCGCTCTTCCGACTGACCGATGACGGCGGCTCCGAGCTCCTGGCCGAGTCGGAGACCGATGACGACGGCCGCGTGAGCGACCTCCTGGACGGCGCTCCGCTCGAGGAGGGCGACTACCAGCTCGTCTTCGACGTCGTGGGCTACCACGGGGAGTCCTCGTTCTTCGCGGGCATGGCGGTCGGCATCCGGATCGAGGATGTGACGCGGAGCTACCATGTGCCGCTCCTGCTCGCGCCGTTCTCGATGTCGACCTACCGCGGCAGCTGATGGCTCGCGCCGCTGCATGACGAGCGCCACGCAGCCGGGGATCACGGTTCGCGACCTGGAACCGGGTGACCGCGCCTGGGCCGAGCCGCTCATCGCCGGCGCGTTCGGCGGTCTGCGCCAGGCACGCCTGGGTGAGCTGCTCGACCCGTTGCAGCATCCCGGTCTCGTGGCGGTCAGCGACGGTACGCCCGTGGGGTTGGTCACGCTGGTCGAGGGCGCCGATGCGTTCGAGATCCTGACGCTGAATGCCGTGACGCCGGGCAGCGGCGCCGGGACCGCGCTGCTCGAGACCGTGGTCCGAGTTGCCGGCGCGAGCGGGCATCGCCGCGTTTGGCTGGTCACGACGAACGACAACCATGATGCGCTGCGCTTCTCCCTCTCGCGCGGCATGCGCGTCGCGCGCATCCACGAGGGCGCAGTCGACCGAGACCGCGAGCTGAAGCCGACGATTCCGTTCACGAACCCGCAGAACGGCCTGCCGATCCGCGACCTGGTCGAGCTCGAGCTCCTGGTCGAGGCGCCGGACCAGGCGCTGCGGCGGGTGGCCGTCCCGGCGGCCGACGACCTCGATCAGCTGCCGGCCGAGGCGGTCGCCTTCCTGCTCGGCCCCCTCGTCGAGGGCGCGCCCGGCTTCCTGCGCCGACTCGCAGAGCACCGCCCATTCGAGAGCGACGAGGGGCTCGTGCGAGCCATGCGCGAGGTCAGCCGCGAGATGAGCGAGGAGGAACAGATCGAGCTGATCGAAGCGCACCCGCGGATTGGCGCACCGGCGTCGTCCGTGTCGGACCTGTCACGCGCCGAGCAGGGCTACGACGCCGAATCACCGGAGGATGCCGAGCTGGCCCGCGCCTACGAGGAGCTGGAATGGATGAACGAGCTCTACGAGCAGCGCTTCGGGTTCCGCTACGTGATCTTCGTCGCGGGGCGGCCGAAGACCGCGATCCCCGCGCTCCTGGAGGTCGCGCTGCGCAACGAGCGCGAGGCTGAGCTGCGACGTGCGGTGGACGACGCGGTCGACATTGCCGCGGACCGGCTGCACACCCTGCGCGCGACGGGCTGATCGGCCGATCAGCTCGTCGGCTGATCAGCGGGAGCGGCTGAGCTCCTGGAGCGCGGCCTTGATCCGCGCATCGAGCCCGCCCTCGCCGCCGGCCACCGCACCGGCGGCCCGCCGCGCCTCCGTGGCCGTGTAGCCGAGCGACTCGAGGGCGGCGACGACGTCGGAATCCGCGGCCGCTCCCCCGCCTCCGGCGGCGATCCCGGCGGCGTGGACCTTCTCCTTGAGCTCAAGGATGATCCGCTGCGCCGTCTTGCGTCCCACGCCGCTGACCGAGGTGAAGACGTCGACGTCGTCGCTCACGATGGCGAGCTGCAGCTTGGTGACCGCGTGCGCGGCGGTGATCGCCAGCGCCAGCCGCGGCCCGACGCCGCTGACCGTCATGAGCAGCTCGAAGAAGGCGAGCTCCTCGATCTTCGCGAAGCCGAAGAGCGCCTGCTGGTCCTCGCGCACCAGGTGATGCGTGAACAGGTGCGCCTCACTTCCCGGTCGCAACCGCGCAAGGTTCGCGGGGCTGACCACCACCCGGTAGCCGATGCCGCCCAGCTCGACGAGCACGTGGTCGAGCCCCACGTGGGTGACCGGGCCTCGCACCGAGCCGATCACCGTGCCGTCGCCAGCCGCGGCTCGACAGCGGCGCGGTAGCAGCAGCCGATCGCGAGGGCCAGCGCATCGGTCGCGTCGTCCGGGACGCCGCTGAGCGAAACGCCGAGCAGCCGCTCGACCATCACCGCCACCTGCTGCTTGTCGGCGGAGCCGTTGCCACACACCGCCTGCTTCACCTCGTTCGGCGTCGGCTCGTCGATCGGCACGTCGTGCTCGGCAGCGCATAGCAACGCCACGCCGCGGGCCTGGCCGACCGTCATCGCGGTCTGCACGTTGCGCTGGAAGAAGAGCCGCTCGACCGCGATCCGGCTGGGCCGGTGCTGGGCCAGCAACGCCCGCAGCGTCTCGTGGAGCTGTCGCAGCCGTGCGGCATCGGTCTGTTCAGGGTGAGTTCGGATGACGCCGGCGTCGATCATGCGCAGGCGGCCTCCCTCCAGCTCGACGACCCCGAAGCCGCAGATCGCCGTGCCGGGATCGATGCCGAGCGTGATCACGCACTGAGTGTACGGGTCACGATGGCAGCGGCGACGAGCTCCGTCGTCAGACGACCTGGGCTTCGAGCTGCTCCATCAGGTCGGCCGGGATGTCGAAGTTGGCGTAGACGTTCTGGACGTCGTCAAGATCCTCGAGGCGCTCCATGAAGCCGAGCACCTGCTTCGCCGCCTTCTCGTCGCCGATCTCGACTCTCGTCGTGGGCTCCATGCTGAGCTCCGCCGACTCTGCCTCGTATCCGGCGTCCGCGAGGCTTCGTCGGACGGCCTCGAGGTCGGCAGGCTGGGTGGTGACGACGAGCGCCCCGCCGTCGGGCGGACTGACGTCCTCGGCGCCGGCGTCGATCGCCGCGAGGCTCACCTCGTCGGGGTCGCTGCCGTTCAACGGGACGTTGATGACGCCCTTCTGTTCGAACTGCCAGGCCACCGGGGTCAGGGAGCCGCCGGCCTTGTTGAAGATGCTCCGGACTTCTCCGGCGGTGCGGTTGCGGTTGTCGGTCATCGTTGCCACGATCACCGCCACGTTCGACGGCCCGAAGCCCTCGTAGGTGATCTCCTCGTACTGCTCCGCGTCCGCGCCACTCCCGGTCGCGCGCTCGATCGCGCGCTTGATGTTGTCGGCGGGCATGCTGTTCGACCGCGCCTTGTCGACGGCCATCCGCAGCCGGTAGTTGCCTTCGACGTCACCGCCGCACCGCTGAGCCGCTGACGCGAGGCCCACGCGGCCACCGCCGACCCACCCAGCACCGGCACGCCGAGGCTGAGCAGCGACACCCGGTCGGCGTGGTCGAGGTGCAGGTGCGAGACCAGTGCGACGTCGGTCCCGGACCACCACGC
>DAINOY010000054.1:0-8310 GCA_036743735.1 Chloroflexota bacterium | reverse complement strand
CAATCGCGACGCGCTCGTTGGCCTGCGGCGGCTGCTGCGGGACGAGGGCATCTTCGCCGGCCTATCGTCGGGTGCCGCCATTGCGGTCGCCATCCGCGTGGCGCGCGAGATGGAGCGTGGCGCGGTCGTGGCGCTGCTGGCGGATGCCGGCTGGAAATACCTCTCGACCGATCTTTGGACGCGGCCGCTCGACGAGCTCGAGGACGAGCTCGAGGGGTCGCTTCTGTGGTGACCGATGGCTCCCTCGCGCTCCCGCGCTCGCTCGCCGAGGAGCTCCTGGCCCATGCCCGCGCCGAGCTGCCGAACGAGGCCTGTGCCCTCCTCTCCGGATCGCTGGCCGCCGGTCGGGTGACCGGCGTGCATCCGGCGCGGAACAGCGAGGCGAGCCCGCTGCGCTACAACGTCCATCCCGACGACCTCGTGCGCATCACCTTCGCGATCGAGGATGCCGGCGACGACCTCGTCGCGATCTTCCACTCGCACACCCGCTCGCCGGCCGTCCCGTCGCCGACCGACCGCCGCGCGGCGATGTACCCCGAGGCGTTCTATCTCCTGGCGACGCTCGCCGATCCGGCGGCGCCGCCCGAAGCGTCGCTGCGCGCCTGGCGCATCCGCGATGGAGCCTCGACCGAGGTCACGCTCCGCATCACCTGAGCCTCAGGAGGCCGGGCGCCTCATTTCGTGGCCAGCAGCCACCACAGCTCGGTGACGATCGCGTCGGACACCGCCACCGGGCCACCCAGGATCCACGTGCGTGACGGATCGAGCCGAATGAGCTGGCCGCGGGTCGGCGCAGTCAGCGCGCCTCCCTTCGTCAGGAGGAGTGGGCGATGGTCGCGGCCGGCGTAGGCACCGCCGGCGAGGGCGTCGGGGTAGTTGCGCCCGGTGGCCAGGAAGACGTCCGCGGCGCTCGGGAAGAAGCGCGCGGCAACGGCTGCGGCGGTCTCCCAGCGATCGGCACCCGCGACGCGGGAGACGCTGGGGCTGTACGAGCGCAGCGCCGCTTCCACGGCCGAGGAGACCGCCCCCGCGGCGCCGCCCAGGATGATGATCTGCTGCGGGCGCAGGCGCTGCAGCTCGGCGGCGGTTGTGGCGGGCAGCTCCGCGTACTTCGTGAGCAGCACCGGTCCTCCCAGCAGCGCCGCGGCTGGGCCGCCGGCCAGCGCGTCGGGGAAGTTCTGCCCCGTGGCCACGAACGCCACCGGCACGCTGGACCCAAAGGACGCGGCTGACACGGCGGCGGCCGTCGCATAGCGGTCCGGCCCGCCGAGGCGCTCCACCGGCCCCGCGGTGTAGGCGTGGAGCGCACTGAGCACAGCATCCGAGATGGCGCCGGAGCCGCCGACGACGGAGATGCGCTGCGGCCGGAGGCGGCTCAGCTCCGCTGCCGTCTCGGACGGCACGCGGCTGCTCTCGACGAGGAGGAGCGGCGCGCGGTCCGCTGCGGCCGCAGCCGCAGCGGCCAGGGCATCGGGGAAGTTGGCGCCGGTGGCGACGTAGGCGGCAGGCACGTTCGGGCCGTAGCCGGTGCGCGAGACGATCGCCGCCGTCGCGTAGCGGTTCGCGCCGCCCAGCCGCGACGGCGTGCCGACGTTCCACTTCGCCCAGGCCAGCGCGTACGGCTCGCCGGGGGCGAGGCGGGAGGGCACGACCTCGATCGTCATCTGCCCGGTGGCCTGGGCAGTGATGTCGACCCATTCGTAGCTGTTGTCGAGCGTGTACGAGCCGCTGACGGCGCCATTCGGGTGCCGCACACGCAGGTCGAGGTCGGAAGCCAGCGTATCGGCCTTGGCCAGGGTCGAGCCCGAGGTGTGGCTGCTCCATGCGAGCGCCACGCGCACACGTTGCCCGGCGCTGACGCTGATCTGGCGGGTCGCCGTCCCGCTCAGCGAGCCGAACTGGTAGCCACCGTAGCGTCCGTCGCCGTTGACCAGGAGGCGGTTCGACCACAGCGCCGACGCCGTGCCGGTCCCCTCGTGATCGGCGTTGAGCGACCCGTCCGGCATCGGGATGCGATGGATGGCGCCGGCCATGATCAGTGCCCGGACCGCCTCGGGCCAGGCGGCGAGCGACGGCGCACGCGCGATGAGCTGCGCCGCGATCCCCGACACGATGGGTGTCGCGACGCTCGTCCCCGAGGCTCCCAGGCCGTTGGCGGTGACGACGTTCACCGCCGGCGCCGAGACGTTGGGCTTGTTGAAGTCGCCATGCGGGTTCCACGGCGTGCCGCCCGGGTCGCGGTAGCCGGCGCCGTTGGAGCCGGGGACGTACCACAGCCGGTCGTCCGTCCAGCTGCCGGTGCCGCGGTCGTCGGTCCCGCCGACGGTCAGGACGTTGTAGCCGGTGCCCGGCGAGCCGACGTCCCACGTGCCGAGCGCCGAGAGATTGCCCGAGGCGCTGACCGGCAGGCGGTTCGCCTCCCAGGCGATGGCGTCGAAGTAGCGCCTCGTTTCCTCCTGGCCCTGCGACGTGTCCTGCACCACGCTCGTGTTCACGATATCGGCGTCGCCGCCGCCGGGGTTGATCGCCCAGTCGGCGGCCGCGACGATGGCCCGGTCGGTGGCGAGTGAGGGGTTGTAGCCGCCGGTCGACGAGGAGACGATGTCGGCACCGGGGGCGACGCCGGGAAACGTCCCGTTCCGGCTGGCCACGGCACCCGCCACCCAGGTCGGGTGGTCGAAGACGCCGGCGGTGTAGGCGAGGCTGCCGGAGGTGCTGTGCGACGCGACCACCTGGCCGCCCAGGTCGCCACTGCCCCGGACGTTGTGGTACTCCACCACCGCAACGCGCACGCCGTTGCCCTGGTCCTCGGCGCCTCCGCTCCAGTTCGCCTGGACCGCCGGTCCGGCGCTCGACATCTGCGGCTGCCAGGCCGATTCGAGGCCCAGGCTTTGCACCTCGGGCCGTTCCGCGACGGCCGCCGCAGCGCTCGAAGGCAGGTCCAGGAACACGAGCGGTGCGCTCGTGCTGGCGTAAGCGATCGATGCGCCAAGCGCACCGACCTGCTGTCCGAAGGCGTCAGCCGCCGCCGCATAGGCCGATGCACGGGCATGGTAGAGCTCGCCGCGCACGACGCGCAGCGTTTCGAGATCGTCGATCACCGGCCGCTCGCCGATCCAGGTCACCTCCGGATGCCGCGCGATGACCGCCGCGATCTGGGCGCCAGGGTCGGCATCCAGCCACACCGCGACGTCCAGCGGTGCGCTGGGTGCGGCCGCAACCGCGCCGAGCAGGGCATCGTCGCCCTTGGCCTCGAGTGCAGGTTCGGCGGCCAGCGCCGTGGCCTCGCGCTGGAGAAGCAGCTCCTCGCCGCCGATGGTCCCGACCGCGTCGCGGTACACCGTCGAGATCGCGCCCGTCCGCAGGTCGACGTACTTGCCGGTCCACAGCGCTTCGCCCGTCTCGGGGACGACGGCGCTCCGCTCGTACACCAGCTCGTAGTCGGCCGCGCTGCCGCCCTCCGCCAGCGCCAGGTAGCCGGCGCCGGCGGCTGCATTCGGCTCCGCACCTCGCGCCGAACCTCCCGGCAACAGGAGCGTCAACACCATGGTGAGCCACACGCCGCTCGCAGTGAGTCGACGCAGCCGGCCACCGCCCGAGCGCACGTGTATGACGACGTCGTACATCAGCCGGTCAAGTCTACCGTGCGCTCCTGGCGACGCCATGGCTCATTCGGCTAGGCTTGCCCGGTGACGATTCTCCCCGCTGCGATGCGCGGCTTCGACCCGGCCATCCTCTCCCGTCGCCTGGCGGCCGTGGCCCGCGAGGCGGGCGAGCGAGGGATCGACGCGCTGCTCGTCACGCCGTCGCCCGACTACACCTACCTGCTCGGCTACGGGGCTCCCGCGCTCGAGCGCCTGACCTGCCTGGTCGTGCCGGTCGATGCCGAGCCGGCGCTCGTCCTCCCCGCGCTCGAGGCGCCGCTGGCGCGGCATGCGCTCGGCCCGCTGGCCGAGGAGATCGAGCTTGTGCCGTGGAACGAGACCGACGATCCGTTCCAGCTCGTCCGCGCCGTCCTGGACACGCACGTCGCTCGGGTCGGGATCCAGGACCAGATGTGGGCTCGCTTCGTCCTCCGGCTGCAGGCGGTCCTCGACCCGGTGCAGCTCGTCCCCGCGGGGCCAACCCTCGCCGCCCTGCGCCGGATCAAGAGCGCGCCCGAGATCGACCGACTGCGGGCGGCGGCCGCTGCCGCCGACGAGGCCATGAACGCCATTCGCGCCGAACGGCTCTCCGGACGCACCGAGGCCGAGGTCAGCGCACGCATCCGCGACCTGCTGCTGACGGCCGGCCATGACCGCGCGGACTTCGCCATCGTCGGCTCGGGGCCGAACAGCGCCAGCCCACACCACGAAGCCGGTGATCGGGTGATCGAGGCCGGTGACGCCGTGGTGCTCGACATCGGCGGCACGCGAGACGGCTACTGCTCCGACACGACGCGGACCGTCTTCGTCGGTGAGCCGCCGGCCGACTTCGCTGAGCTGTATGGCGTGCTGCGCGAGGCGCAGGCCGCCGCCTGCGAGGCCGTCCGTCCTGGGATCACGGCGCGTGAGCTCGATGGCGTCGCGCGGGACCTGATCACCGACGCCGGCTTCGGGCCGGCCTTCATCCACCGCACCGGGCATGGCATCGGAATGGAGACCCACGAAGAGCCGTACATCGTCTCGAGCAGCGAGCAGCCACTCGCCTCCGGCGAGGCCTTCAGCATCGAGCCGGGGATCTACCTGGAGGACCGATGGGGCGCCCGCATCGAGGACATCGTGGTCTGCACCGCTGACGGCGGGGAGCGCCTCAACACGACGAGCACCGAGCTGGTCCTCGTCGAGTAGGCGCCATCGGTCAGTCCGCGGCCGCTCCGTAGGCGTCGACCAGCGCCACGAGCACCTGATCGATCGCCTGGTTCGCCTCGCGGTACGCGGATGTGACGTCATTCACCTCTGCGCTGCGCCGGCGCAGGTGCCCCGCGATCGCTTCGAGCACCGGGGAGCGGAAGTAGAGGAAGGCCTCGATCGCCTCGGCCAGCGTGAGCCCGCCGCGCGAGGCCTCCCCGCCGTAGAGGCCGCCCATCTTCTGCGCCTCCTCGAGCAGCACCTCTCGCTCGGCGCGCTTCGCGGAGGCGACGTACTCGATGACCAGGTTGAAGGTCCGCTGACCCCAGCGCCGGAAGTCGTCACGCTGCTCAACGGTCAGCCGCGCCTGCCACGGCTGCCCTGCGTAGCCGGTGCGCGCGATGCGTCGGTGCAGCTCGCCGGCCATCGTCTGCGCCGAGTCGGGCAGTCGGTCGACCCCGTACCGCTGGCGGCGCGGGGCATTGATCATGGCCTCCAGGCTGGATCGGAGGAATCGCCGATGCCCGCCCGGGGTCTGGTAGCTCTGCACCTTCCCGCTGTCCGCCCAGCGCCGCAGGGTGTCCGGTCCCACACCCACGAGCCGGCTCGCGGCCCCCAGCGGCAGCCACGGATCGTCGGTTGCGTCGGCGGCGTCGTCGCGCGGTTGCGACGGCATCGGGTTCCTCATCCGCCCCGCAGCTCGGCCGGGTCGCTGCCCGCAAAGCCGTCCCATAGGTGGACGATGGAGTCCATCCCGCGCCGATAGTTGTCGACGGGCATCCACTCGTTCGGCGCGTGAAAGTTGCCGTTGGGCGAGGCCCAGCCGACCATCACGGTCTTCAGGCCCAGCCTGGACTCGAGCGCCGCGACGACCGGCACGGAGCCGCCGGATCGCTGGAACAGCGGCGCGCGACCGAACGCCCGCTCCAGCGCCGCAGTCGCCACCGCCACGCCCGGATGATCGAGCGGGGTGAGGGCCGGTGCGCCGCCGTGGATCACCCGCACGTCGACCCGCACCGTCGGCGGGGCGATCGCCTTCAGATGCTCGACGGTGAGCCGTTCGATCTCCTGGAAGTCCTGGTCGGGCACGAGCCGCGTGCTGAACTTCGCGGCGGCCCAGGCAGGAATGATTGTCTTCGATCCGTCGCCGGAGTAGCCGCCCCACAGCCCGTTGACGTCGAGCGTCGGGCGCGCGCTGAGCCGCTCGAGGGTCGTGTAGCCCCGCTCGCCCTCGTCGACCGCCGGGATGCCGATGCGATCCCGCCATTCGGCCTCGTCGAAAGGCAACTCCGCGTAGGCGGCGCGGTCGGCATCGGTCAGATCGCGAACGCGGTCGTAGAAGCCGGGGATCGTGACCCGGCCCTGCTCGTCGACGAGGGAGGCGAGCATCCGGACCAGCACGTTGGCAGGGTTGGCCACGGCGCCACCGTACGAGCCGGAGTGAAGGTCCTGGAATGGCCCCGAGACCTTCACCTCGAAGTAGGCGATGCCGCGCAGGCCGTAATTGATCGACGGCGTCCCCTCGTCGTCGTACATGTCGCTGTCGCTGACGATCGCGAGATCCGCATCGAGCAGCTCGGGATGCCCGTCGATGAACGCCTCGACCGGCTCCGAGCCGACCTCCTCGTCGCCCTCGAAGAAGACGCGCAGGTTGACAGGCGGCCCGCCAGCGGCGGCGAACCACGCCTCGGCGGCCTTGAGATGCATGAAGAGCTGGCCCTTGTCGTCGCCCGACCCGCGAGCGTAGATGCGCCCGTCCTCATAGCGCGGCTCGAACGGCGGGCGGATCCACTCGTCGAGCGGATCGGTGGGCTGGACGTCGTAGTGGCAGTAGACCAGGATCGTCGGACGGTCCTCTCCGGCGTGCAGCCAGTCGGCGGTCACGATCGGGTGGCCGCTCGTCTCGTGCAGCTGCGCATGCTCGAAGCCGATGCGGGTCAGCTCGTCGGCCACCCACTGCGCTGTCCGTCGCACATCGTCCCTGCGGGCCGGGTCGGCCGAGACGCTCTCGATGCGCAGGAACTCGTCGAGCTGCCGGTCATGCTCGTCCGCGTGCTCGCGCAGGTAGCTCAAGGCGGCGTCGACACCGCCGGTTGTGGTCGTCATGGACCGATGATAGGGGCGGAACCATCCGGGCGCGTTTCACGTCCAAGCGGCCATGCGTCGCTTCGTCGTTCCCCTCCTCGCGCTGGTGCTCGCCGGCATCGGCGCCACCCTGCCAACGGCCCAGGCGGCTGCCTGCTCCTGCGCCATGTCCACCCCCGAGCAGGCGCTCGGCTTCGCCGATGCCGCCTTCGTGGGCACCGTCGTCGGCAGCCGGGAGGTCGAGGTGGCCGTCGCCGGCTTCGATCCGACGCCGAGCGTCGTCTACACCTTCAACGTCGAGGGCAGCGCCAAGGCGGTCACAGAGGCGTCCATCGACGTCGTCTCCACCGGCGACAGCGCCATGTGCGGCACCGCATTCGCCGTCCAGCAGCGCTATCTGGTCTTCGCCACCATCGTCGACGGTCGCCTCGACACGGGCCTCTGCTCGGGCAACGTCGAGCTGGCCGCGGCCGATCCGGCACCGATTCCGGTCACGCCGATCGCCGCCGCGCCGGCCCCGGACCCGACCGGGCCACCCCTGCCGGTGCTGGGCCTCGGTGCGCTTGCGGTCGCGCTGGTCATCGGGTCCGTGCTGGCCTTCGGCCGACCGCGCCGCCTCAGCTGAAGCGACCGGTCACGAAGCCTGCGAAGAGGACGACGGCAAGGGCCGGCACGACGGAGGCCGCGCGCAGGAAGGGCGGCCAGCCCGCACCCGACAGGAAGGCGTAGGCCGGGATGGTCAGCGGGAAGAGGAAGGCGGCCGCCGACCAGGCGATCCGCTGCCCCACCGTGAAGTCCGGGCGATCCTGCACATCCAGCCAGTACGCAGCGATCATCAGGAAGCCGCCGACCGCGAGCACGGCGAAGAGGGCCCAGATCACCGGAAGCATCAGGCCCCAAGGGTAGCGTTCGCACGGCGACCGTGGGTGGCGGGCCGAGGTGCGGGGTGCGCCTCTCCGACCGGCGGGACGGTCTGCCGCGGGGCGGGCTCGGCCGCAGGTCGCCCTTCGTCCGCCGATTCGTGCGCCGGGTGCACCGTTTGGAGCTCAGGGAGCTGCTGGCCCGCCGTTTTAGGTGCACCGGGCGCAGGTCGGGGCTGCCCGCTGATCACCCAGTGAGCGAAACAGCGCTCGAGGTGGAGCTCAGCGGACAATTCGCTCACGGGGTGAGCCATTCAGCGCCTGAGCCCTCCGAATCCGGCCCGATCCGCGGTCTCACCCGCTGGTTTGATCACCACGTGATCAACCAGAGGCTGTCCGCGCTCGAAGCGAGGGGCGCACGAAGGAGCGCCACGCGGTTGAGGGCGGCTGGCGCTCGGACACTCCCTCGCGCCATTCACCTGGTGCATGAAACGGCCGGAACGTCGGAGCTACCCGCCGTGGCATTCACCACAGAC
>DAINOY010000053.1:0-8332 GCA_036743735.1 Chloroflexota bacterium | reverse complement strand
CAGGTCACGCTTGGTGAGGGCCCGATTGCGGCCTTCGGCGGGGAAGAGCACCTTGTCGAGGTTCGTCAGCCGCACCTCGTGGCCGCCGATGGCCCACGTCCCGGTTCGCTCCATGGTGTCGAGCGCCTTCAGCTCGGCCCGCGTCGCCTCCTGCGCAGGGCCATCTGTGGCCTTGCGCGTGGCAGCATGGGGCGAGGGCCCTGCCTTGCGCTCGTCGCCTGCTTCGGAGCGCTGCGCGGCCGCCTCGGCGCGCCGCGTGGCCGCCTTCGTCGATGTCGCCTCTTCGCGGCGCACGCTGCGCGCCTGCTTGCCGATCTCGAGTCCCTTGAACGCCGCCTGGCGCAGGAGGTTGTCCTTCGTCCACTCGGCGAACTCGGCCCGGATCACGATCCTGGGCTCGACCCAGCGCGCTTCCTTCAGTCGCGGTGGCGCCTCGAACGGCGGACGCTCGCGGCGCAGCGGCTCCATGCGCGCCAGCAGGTCCCGCCGCATGCGGGCGTCGATGCCGCTGCCGACCTGGCCGGCGTGAAGCAGGCGATCGCCGTCGTACACGCCGACGATCAGCGAGCCCAGGTCCTTGTGCGTGCCCTTCCCCGGCAGCCAGCCGCCCACGACCAGCTCCTGCTCGCGGCGCAGCTTGATCTTCAGCCAGGCGGGTGAGCGCCGGCCGGGCTCGTAGCGGCTGGCACGCAGCTTGGCGACGACTCCCTCGAGCCCCCGCTGTCGCGCCGCGTCCACGAACGCCTCGCCCTCCTCCACGACGTGGCCGGCGTAGCGCACGTTGTCGCCGCCGCGCAGGACGGATTGCAGCAGGCGCTTGCGCTGCTCGAGCGGGACGTCGAGCAGCGAGCGGCCATCGAGGTGGAGCAGGTCGAACGCCTGGTAGACGAGTGGGATGCGCCGCCGCTCGTCCGGCGACGGTCGCGTCTCCGACCGTCGCCCATCGGCCCCACCATTGATTCCGCGCAGGCCGGTGCGGTCCTGGAGCAGCGAGAAGCTCGGGTTGCCGTCCGGATCGAGGGCGACCATCTCGCCGTCCACGACCGCGCTCCCGGCCGAGATCCACGTGGGCGATGCCGCCGCGAACTCGGGAAAATAGGTCGCTGCGTCCTTGTGGTTGCGCGTCCAGAGCCTCACGCGGCCGTCGCGAACGATGGCCTCGACGCGATACCCGTCCCACTTCACCTCGTAGAGCCAGTCCGGGCTGCTGAACGGACGGTCGGCCAGGGTCGCCTTCATCGGTGGGATGAACTCCGGCGTCGCCTCGTCACGGGCAGCCGAGAGGTCGATCTCCGCTTCGGCGGCCGGCATGTCGCTCCGCCAGATCGCCGCTGCGCCGGCCTGTACCTCGTCGTTCGTGCGGCCGCTCTTCACGCTCTGCGGGTGGTCCTCGGCGTCCCAGCCGTCGACCGCCGTCTCGTCACGCTTGTGGATGAGGAGCCACTTCTCCTTCTCGTCGTCCACCGTGGCTCGGCCGCCGATCGCGGTGCGCACGATCGTGAAACGGCCACGCAGCTTCTGGCCCGAGAGCGCGAACTTCAGCTCCCCGTCGGCGATCGCGCGGGCGGGGTCGTCGGTCTCCTCGGGCGTGAAGGTGCCCCAGTCCCAGACGATCACGTCGCCGGCGCCGTACTGGCCTCTCGGGATGACGCCCTCGAAGTCGAAGTACTCGATCGGGTGATCCTCGACATGGATCGCCATGCGGCGCTGGCCCGGATCCAGCGTCGGGCCCTTCGGCACCGCCCAGGAGACGAGGACACCCCCGATCTCGAGCCGGAAGTCGTAGTGCAGCGCCGTGGCCCGATGCCGCTGCACGACGTAGCGCCCCGTCCCGCTCCCCTGCTCCCCGGCGGGCTCGGGCGTCTGCGCGAAATCGCGCATCCTGCGGTACTTCTCGAGCGGCACCGGTTCAGTCCCCGCGAAGGAGGCCCGCGTCAGCCATGTGCGCCAGCAGCTCGTCCAGGGATGCCACGACGAGGGATGCGCCGCTGGACTCGAGCTCGGCCGTGCCCACGGCCCCGGTCGTGACGCCGATCGCCGGCATCCCTGCCGCGACCGCGGCCAGCATGTCCCACGTCGCATCGCCGACGTACCACGTCCGCGCCGGCGCGACAGTCAGCTCCTCCGCGGCGCGCAGCAGCAGGTCCGGCGCCGGCTTGGCGTGCTCCACGTGGCTGCCATCCACGATACGGGGCGGCACGTCGAGCGCCAGCGCGGCGACCGACGCGGTCGTCTGCTCGCGACGCGACGAGGTGGCGATGGCCCACCCAATCGAGGTTCCGTCCAGCGCCTCCAGCAGTCGATGCGCACCGGGAAGCGCCTGCGGGTCGGTGTTCAGCTCGTCGTAGAGCTCACCGCTGCGCCGGTCGATCGCCTCGTCTCGGCCATCCTCCAGCGTGATCCCGGCCGCCTCGGCCGTCACGCGCGCCATGCGCCGTCCATCCGAACCGATGAGCGCTGCGACGGCGTGGCGATCCGCCGCGATGCCCTCTTCGGCGAAGACGCGCATCCACGCCTCGATGCGGGCCTTGACCGTGTCGACCAGCGTCCCGTCGAGGTCGAAGACCACGGCGTCCGGCTGCGGCAGATGGATCTGCGACGGAGACATCGGTCTAGGATTGTGACCGATGCCCATCGATCCCGCCGATCTCGATCCCGATCCGGTGACGCAGCTGCGCCGCTGGATGGCCGAGGCGGAGGCGGCGAGCAGCGGCCTGCCCAACGCGCTGGCGCTCGCGACGGCCGATGCGACCGGCGCGCCATCGGTCCGCTTCGTGCTCCTGCGCGGGATCGACGACGACGGCGGGTTGCGCTTCTACACGAACCGCGGCTCGCGCAAGGGCGCGGACCTCGCCGCCAATCCCCGCGCTGCCGTCGCCCTGTACTGGCCGGAACTCGACCGCCAGCTGCGAGCGCATGGCAGCGTGGCCCCACTCGACACGGTGGAGTCGGCCGCCTACTTCGGAACGCGGCCGCGTGGCGCCCAGCTCGGCGCATGGGCCTCGACCCAGGGCGCACCGATCGAGAGCCGCCAGGCGTTGACGGCACAGGCGGCTGAGGCGGCGCGACGCTTCGAGGAGCAGGAGGTCCCGCTACCGCCGTTCTGGGGCGGATACCGGCTGACGCCCGACGCGATCGAGTTCTGGGAGAGCCGGCCCGACCGCCTCCACGACCGGGTCGAATACCGTCGCACTCCGGACCGCGGCTGGGAGCGACGGCGTCTCCAACCGTGAGCGGCTGCGGCATACTCCGGCCATGACAGGACGTGTCGCCGTCATCGGCTCGATCAACGTCGACCTCGTCGTGGCCGCCGAGCGCCTCCCCTCGCCGGGTGAGACGGTCCTGGGCGGGCGCTTCGCGCAGTATCCCGGCGGCAAGGGCGCGAACGCGGCCGTGGCGGCGGCGCGCGCCGGCGCGACGGTCTCGATGGTCGGCGCCGTGGGCGACGACGCGTACGGCGAGCTGGCGCTCGACGCGCTGCGGAACGAGGGGGTGGACGTGTCAGGCGTGCGGCGCGTCGAGGTCGCCACCGGGATCGCGCTCATCAGCGTCGGACCGCGCGGCGAGAACCTCATCACCGTCGCCCCGGGCGCGAACGCGACGGTCACGGCCGATCGACTCGTCCTCGATGCCGAGCCGGGTCTCCTGATCACGAATTTCGAGCTGCCGATGGCGACGGTGGTGGCCAGCGTGGAGATGGCGATCGCCGCCGGCTGGCGCGTCATCGTCGACCCGGCGCCGGCGCACGCCCTGCCGGCCGCCCTCCTGGCGGCGGGGCCGATCCTCGTCCCGAACGAGCACGAGCTGACGGTCGCCATCGGCAACGACGACGCGAGCGCGGCCCTGGACGAGCTGCTCGAGCGGCACCACGGTCCGGTCGTCGTCACGCAGGGCGCCGCCGGCGCGCTGCTGGCCGACGGCACGCGCCGCGAGCGCTTCCCCGGCTACCCGGCGCCGGAGGTGGTCGACACGACCGGAGCGGGCGATACGTTCGCCGGCGTCCTGGCCGCCTGGCTGGCGAGCGGCGCCAGCTTCGACGAGGCGATCGACGCCGCGAATGCCGGGGCGGCATTGTCCGTCTCGCGCGTCGGTGCGCGCGCGGGGATGCCGACCGCGACGGAGATCCGCGCCTTCCAGCACGGCCAGGTGCCGGCCCGCTAGGTCGCGGCGCCGCTCACGGGACCCAGTCGCCGGGGAGCGGATCGTCGATCACGCCGCACTCCGGGCAGGCGGTGGCCAGGAAGCGGAACCACTCTTCGAGGGCCTCGGCGTCTGGCAGGCCGGATGGATCGACGGCATCGATCGCCGCGTAGACCTGACCGTAGCGGTCGACGATCAGGACGCGATGCTGGTCGACGCCGTCAGGCTCGAGGAAGGTCACGCGGCCGTCCCACGCGGCGAAGTCATCGGTCGCCGCGCTGATCGCTGCGCGATACCCGTCGAGCGAGGCGGTGCCGGGCAGGACGACCGCGGTGGCGTCCAGCCGTCGTAGCGCGGTTCGGGCGACGGCATCGGGCCCAAGCTGGTCACCGACCCGTGCGACACGCAGCCGGGACGGCGCGAGAGCGACGCGGGATGCGGAGGTTGGCATGCCGCCATGCTAGCCCGCGCTGGCACCCTTCGTGCCGGTCACCCCTCCCGCAGCGCAGCAACAGGAGAGGTTCAGATGGCGGTCATCATTGCGGCGGTCGTGATCATCCTGGTGATCGTGCTGCTCTTCCTGCGGCGTGCGACACGCGCCGGTGAGCCGACCGAGAGCGTCGAGGGCCGCGACGTCCGCGACGATGCCGAGTCGCTGCGCTGAGCCTGGGCTCAGTCGTGGTGTTCGCGACGGTGCAGGCGGGCAATCAGCGCGTTCATCAGCGGGATCGCCATCTGCGGATGCTCCTTGAGGAGCGCGGTGAACTCCCACGCCACGAACAGGACGCACTCGACCTCGGTGACCGCGATACAGGTCGCGCTGCGCGGGTGCTCCTCGATGAGCGCCAGCTCACCGAAGAAGTCCCCCGGTCCGAGCGTCCCGAACTGCTGGCTCTCGTCGCCCGCCGCCTTCTCCACGCGCACCGTACCGCGGGTGATGATGTACAGCGCCGACGCCGGCGCCCCTTCGCGCACGATCACGTCGCCGGGCGCGTAGGTCCTCACCTTGCCCTCCTCGGCCAGGCGCTTCAGCGTCTTGCGGTCGAGGCTGGCCATCAACGGCGTGGATGCGAGGGTCTCTTCGAGGCTCACGGGCTCGTTCCTCCGGACATCGGTCGATGGGACGAGCCTCAAGAGCGGCCCGTGCGCGCATGCTACCGCGCCGTGCAATCGTCGCGCTGCCGTCCCGCGTGGCCGAGCCCTTCGGTGGCGGCTGGCGGTCGCTCGTGCGGGGCGCGGATCAGGACTGCGGCGAGGTCGCGGGCACAGCCTCGACCAGGCCGAGAACATCGAAGGCCTGAACCCAATCGCCCTTGCCGGCCAGGCGCAACGTCCCGAGGTCCTTCGAGACGACGAGCTCCTGTACGAGCTGATGGGTCGGGGCATCGACGAGCACCTGCCCCGGTCCGGCGGCCGCCTGCAGCCGTGCGGCGACGTTCACCGCATCGCCGACCACCGCGTAGTGCATGCGTCGCTCGGAACCGACGTTCCCGGCAATCACCTCGCCGCTGGTGATGCCGATGCCCGTCTGGAGCCGGACGCCCGGCATGGCCGGGATCTCGAGCCGCGCCACCGCCTCCTGCATCTTCAGCGCGGCGCGCACCGCACGCTCCGCGTCGTTCGAGTGCATCACCGGCGCGCCGAAGAAGGCGAAGACGCCGTCGCCGAGCAGGTCGGCCACCGTGCCGCCCTCGCCCTCGATCGCGTCGCTCGTCATCGACAGGTAGCGGTTCAGCAGGTCGAGCGTGTCCTCGGGCGCCTGGTCGGCACTGATCGCGGTGTAGCCGCGCAGGTCGGCGAAGAGCGTCGTCACGAAGCGTCGATCCCCGCCGACAGAGACCGAGAATGGGTCGCGCAGCGCCTCGGCCGCCACGCTCGTGCTGACGTATCGACCCAGGAGGTCGGCAAGCCGATCCTGGAGCGCCTTCGTCCGCAGCAGCGACCGCAGGCGGGCCGCGAGCTCGATCTCGTCGAAGGGCTTGGAGAGGAAGTCGTTCGCACCGGCCTCGAGCCCCCGGACCTTGTCCTCCGGGCGGTTGAGCGCGGTCAGCAACAGGATCGGCAGGCCGGCGTGCTGAGGCTCGCGACGGAGTCGCTGGCAGGTCTCGACGCCATCGATGCCGGGCATCATGACGTCGAGGCAGACGAGGTCCGGGTCATGCTCGGTCACGGCCTCGATGGCCGAGGCGCCATCCTGCGCCTCGATCACGTCGTAGCCCTGGTGCTTCAGCAGCTTGTTGAGCAGCGCCAGGTTGGCCGGCTCATCGTCGACTGCCAGGATCAGGGGTCGCTCGCGCTTCATGCCAGGAGCCGCTCGACGGTGTCGGCGAAGGTGGCGAAGTCGATCGGCTTGCTGAGGTAGCCGTCGAAGCCGGCCGCGATCGCCCGCTCGCGGTCGCCCTTCATGGCATGGGCGGTGAACGCCACGATCCGCAGGTCCGCTCCCGCGGGCGAGGCGCGGATCTCGCGCAGCGCCTGCCAGCCATCCATGTCGGGCAGCCCGAGGTCCATCAGCACAAGGTCGACGGGCCGTTCGGCGGTCGCGGCGATGCCGTCCGAGGCGGTCTCGGCCGCCACGACGTCATGCCCGGCCGCGCGCAGCAGCTTCGTGGCGAGCGCGAGGTTGGCCGGGGTGTCCTCGACGACAAGAATCGTCGCCACTACGTCCCCGCACCGCGGGATGCATGCGCCGACAGGACGCTGAGCAGCGCATCCTGCCGCACCGGCTTGCTGAGGTGCGCCTCCACCGCGTCGTCAAGCTCGCCCGGCTCGGTGACCGACAGGACGATGACCGGGATCTGCCGCGTCACCGGATCGGCGCGCAGCTCGGCCAGGATCTCGCGGCCGTCACGCTCGGGCATGAGGATGTCGAGCAGGATCGCCGCCGGCTGGATCCGGCGCGCCTCGGCCAGCGCCTCGCGCGAGCTCGCCGCGACGACCCGGTAGCCGTGGCCGGTGAGCATCTTCTGGAGGAGCGGCAACACCGACGGGTCGTCGTCGACGCTCATCAGCACCGGCTCGCCAATCGCCGCCGGGCCGGTGGCCAGCGTCGCGGTCATCGGGCGCGCCGTGCGGCAGTCGAGCGGCAGCGTCAGATGGAACGTGCTCCCCTCTCCCACCACGCTCTCGACGGTCACGTCGCCGCCCATGACCCGCGCCAGGCGCCGGCAGATCGCGAGGCCCAGCCCGGTGCCCGGGGCGTCGCCATCGATTCGGCTGAACTCCTCGAAGATCGCCTCCGACTTGTCGGCCGGAATGCCCGGCCCCGTGTCGCGCACAGCGACATGGAGCACCTCTTCGGCGCCGCCATCGGCCACCACCTCGACCGTGCCCGCCTCGGTGAACTTCAGCGCATTGCCGATGAGGTTGACGAGGATCTGCTGGACGCGCTGCCGGTCCAGGATCACCGAATCGGGCGCGTCGTCCGTGCGCAGGGTGAGCTGGATGCGCTTCTGCACCGCCAGCGAGCGATGCTGCGCCACGACCGACTCCACGAGCTCACGCGGATCGAAGGGCTGCGGGTCGAGGGTCAGCTTGCCGGCCTCGATCTTCGAGAGGTCGAGGATCTCGTTGATGAGCCCCAGCAGGTCCCGCCCGCCGCGCTGGACCCAGCCGAGGGACGCGCGCTGCTCGTCGTTCAGCGGGCCGTCGACGCCTGCGAGCAGCGCGTCGGTGAACCCGAGGATGGCGTTCATCGGGGTGCGCAGCTCGTGACTGACGCTCGCCAGGAAGCGCGATTTCGCCTCGCTGGCACGGGCGAGCGACTCGTTCGTCACGCTCAGTCGCTCGGTCAGGGCGCGTTGCTCGTCGAACGACTCGGCAAGGCGCTGGCTCGTGACGTTCAGGTGGTCCGCCAGCCTGCCGAGCTCGTCCCGGTTCGGGACACGGACCTCCTGCTCCAGCTCACCCGCGGTGATACCGGCGAGTGCCCGCTCCATCTTGCGGACCGGCAGGATGAAGGCCCACGACAGGGCGTAGCCCAGGAACATCGCGACGCCGACCGCCACTGCAGAGAAGACGATGACGATCAGCTCGAGCAGCATGCGGTCGGAACCGAACGACGAGCGCGCAGCCGCCATCTCGGTCCCCGCCTCGTCGATCAGCGTCCGCATCTGTGCCTCGATGACGTGTGAAGCGGTGTGCTCCTCCGCGATATGGAGGTCCCTCGCCGCCGGGATGTCCCCGGCCTCGT
>DAINOY010000052.1:0-8342 GCA_036743735.1 Chloroflexota bacterium | reverse complement strand
TGCTGCGCATCGACGGCCATGTGCGCCTGACGATACCGATGACCCGTTCCGGCGTCGAACGCTCAGGCGTGGATGCGGCGCAATGGGCGCGCGGCGAGCAGCACCGTCACCAGCCCGGCCGCCGCGACGACGAGCAGCGCGACCCGCAGCGAGCTGACCGACGCGATCCCGCCGATGAGCGCCGGCCCGACGAGGAAGCCGGCATAGCCGAGCGTCATCACCGTCGCGGCCGCCTGCCCCCGACCGCCGTGGAGCACCCCGGCCATCGAGATGGCGATCGGGAAGAGCGACGAGAGCCCAATGGCGACGAGGAAGAAGCCGATGACGACGAGGACCGGCTCGGTCGTGGCCAGCGCCGCCGGCATCGCGATGAGCGCGAGCGTGCCGGCCGCCACGAGCGTTCGTCGGCGGCCGATGCGCGCGATGACGCGGCCGCCGGTGAGCCGCCCGATCACCATGGCAGCGTGGAAGGCCGCCACGCCCACGACCCCGAGCGTGGCCGGAAAGCCAAGGGTCAGGCGCAGGTAGATGGCGGTCCAGCTCTCGAGGGCTCCCTCCGAGAGCGTCGCCATCGCCGCGACGACGCCCAGCGCGAGGAGCAGGAAGCTCCACGCTCGGCGGGTGGTGCTGGCTCCATTTGACGCGGAAGCGGCGGGGGAGGCGGCGGTGGTCTCGCGCCCGATCGACGAGCGCCAGACCACGAGAACGGTCAGCGACAGCGCCACCGGAACGATGAGGTAGAGCAGGTTGAATGCGACGCCGGCGGCGAGCAGGACGCCGGCGAGCAGCGCCCCGACCAGCGCGCCGCCGCTGAACGCCGCGTGCAGCGGCGTCATGAAGTGCTGGCCGACCGCACGCTCGTGCGCGAGCGCGCCGGCGTTGATGGCGATGTCGAACGCGCCGCTCGATCCGTAGAAGACGAGCAGCAGCGCGATGAGGCCCCCGTAGCCGGGGATCGTGGCGAAGAGCACGTAGCAGGAGGCCATCGCGAGAGCGGTGAGGTAGATGATCGGCTTCGGGCCGACGCGGTCAACCGCTCGGCCGGCGATCCACATCGACGGCAGGCTGGCCCCCGCGCCCAGCGTCAGCGCCAGGCCCAGCTCCGCGTCGTCGATCCTCAGCGCCAGCGTCAGGTCCGGTAGCACCACCTGCCACACACCGAACAGCATCCCGAACACGCCGAATGCGACGAGGAGCGGAAGACGCTGGTCCATGCGCGGCCATTGTGCGCGTCACACCGATGGTCCCATTGGGCCATGGGACGCACCGGGCGCATGGTCATGGGCCGAACGGGACGACCGCGCTACAGACCACCGCCGACGGTCGCCGTAGCGTCATGCACCGATGGTTCGCTCGATCTCGCTCCGCTCGGCCACGCTGCGCGCCGGGCTCCTCTCGACGACTGCGCTGCTGGGGGCCGCCCTCCTGATGGGCGCCACGCCGCAGGTGGCCAGCGGCTGGAACCAGGGCGCCGCCGAAGGGACCCTGTGGCAGCTGCTCAACGGGGCCCGCGCCAACAACGGCCTCGCCCCGCTCCAGTCCCACGGCACGCTCGTCGGGCTGGCCCGATGGCGCAGCAGCGACATGATCCAGCGCAACTACTTCAGCCACGACATCCCCGGCACCGGCTGCCAGGTGTACTGCTACTTCGATTCGAACGGGCTGGCCTACTCGCTGGGCGGCGAGAACATCGCCTGGAACTCGGGGCACGACGACGCCACCTCGCCGGTCGCTGCGCACGAGGGGTTCATGAACTCGCCGGGCCATCGCGCGAACATCCTCTCGCCGGCCTGGACGCACGGCGGCGTGGGCGCCGCGGCCGCCGACAACGTCAACTTCCTGGGCAGCGTGCGAAGCCCCCGCGTCTACACCGAGCTCTTCATGCAGGCGGCCGGCGCGCCGCCGCCTCCGCCGCCGCCGGGTGGTGGGAGTGCGCCACCTCCGCCGCCATCTGGCGGGGGCGCCGGTCCGGCGGCCGCCGCGGCGCCCGCCGCCAGCGAGGAGCCGGCTGCGCACGAGCTCCGCGTCGACGCACCGGCGAAGCCCACTCCGAGCGGTGCACTCGATGGCGCCGAGCTGCTCCTGAGCGCGCCGCGATCGCCGTCGAGCGCCGCGGTTCGCGCGCTCGCCTGGAGCGATGCCGGCGAGCACGAGCTGCCGGCCGCGCCACAGGTTGCCGGCGAATACCACGTCACCGCGGCAGCGCCGGCCGAGCGCGGAATCTTCGAGACCGTCATCGGCTCGGTGATCGGCTTCCTCCTGGGCTGACCGCACAGCCGGCCCGCGCGCGGGCAGAGGCCGCTAGGCGGGCCGGGCACCGTATCCTGTCGGGCCAGATGGCGGTCATCCTCGAGGCCCACGACCTCGCCAAGTCCTACCCGGTCGGCTCCGGCACGGTCGAGGCGTTGCGCGGCGTCTCGCTGAGCGTGGAGCGCGGCGAATTCGTCGCGATCATGGGAGCATCGGGCTCAGGCAAGTCGACGATGCTCCAGCTGCTCGGCGGGCTGGATCGGCCGACCGGAGGCGAGGTCGTCATCGACGGGGTGAACATCAGTCGCCTCGACGACGAGGCGGCGACGCTCACCCGTCGCGAGAAGACCGGCTTCGTCTTCCAGTTCTTCAACCTCATCCCGCTGCTGTCGGTGGCTGAGAACGTGGCGTTGCCGTTCCTCATCGCGGGCGAGACGCTGGCGGCGCGCCGGGATCGGGTCGACGAGCTCCTGTCGCTGGTGGGCCTCGCCGGAAAGGCCGATGCACGGCCCGACCAGCTCTCGGCCGGGGAACAGCAGCGCGTGGCGCTGGCTCGGGCGCTGGCGACCGGGCCGGCGATCCTGCTCGCCGACGAGCCCACTGGAAACCTGGACTACACCACCGGCTCGGAGATCCTGGACCTGCTGTGGCGGTCGTCGGAGACGCTGGGACAGACGATCATCCTCGTGACCCACGACGCGCGAGCCGCCGCGTATGCCGACCGGGTGCTCGTCGTGCGTGACGGCGAGCTCCGCGACGAGATCCGGCTCGGCCGCCGGGCCTCGCACGATGCGACGCCGCTCATCGAGCGACTCGCGCGGCTCGGCCTCTGAGGGCATGCGCCTTTCGGCCATCGCCTGGCGCAGCCTCGTCGCGCGGCCGCTGCGCACAGCCCTCACCGCGGCCGGGATCGCGCTCGGCGTGGCGGTCGTGGTCGCCACGCTCATCGCCAACCAGGCGTCGGCGGAGGCGGTCGAGCGCGCGGCGCGCGAGCTGTACGGCCGCGCGGACCTCCGCGTGCGCGCATTCGCCACCGAGGGCTTCACGCCGCGGACCCTGGCCGCGATCCGACGCCTGCCGGGCGTCGTCGCGGCGGCACCGATCAACGAGCGGCGGCTGAGCGTCTCCACCGAGCCCGGGCCCGACGAGGCGGTCTTCACCCTGCTCGTGCTCGGGGTCGATCCCGAAGCGGAGGCGGAGGTTCGCCCGCTCGACCTCGTCGCCGGGCGCACGCTCTCGAGTGATGGCGCGGCGGAGGTCCTGATCCCGGCCAGCTTCGCCGCCGACCGTGGCCTCGGGGTGGGGGAGCGGCTCCTGCTCAACGGGCGCGTGCCCGAGGCGCCGGCGCTCGAGATCGTGGGGCTGCTGCCCGACACTGGCTTCGGGGCCCTGGCCCAGGGCGCCGTGGCGGTCACCGGTCGGGAGACGCTCGACACCGCCTTCGAGGCGGCGGCACCGGTGCGCAGCGTGGACCTCGAGCTCACCGCCGGCAGCGCCCGACAGGTCGAGGACGCCCTCGACGCGACGATGACCGAGCCGTTCGTGGTCGAGACGGTGAGCGACGCGCGTGCCCAGATCGGGCGGGCGCGATCGGGCTTCGTGGGATTGGGCTTCCTGTTCGGGATCATCGCCCTGCTGGTCGGCGCCTTCCTCGTCGCGAACACGATGTCGATGACCCTCCGCGAGCGGATGCGCGAGATCGGCCTCCTGCGAGCCGCCGGGATGACGGCGCGCCAGGCGCAATCGCTCTTCGGGAGGCAGGCGGCCATCATCGGGCTCATCGGGAGCGCGGGCGGGGTCCTGGCCGGCATCGTCCTGGCGGCCCTGCTCATCGGCTTCCTGCGGGCGACGCGCAGCGTCCTGGCCGAGGGCCTGCCGGTGTCGCTGCCGATCATCGGGCTGGCGCTGCTCGTCGGCATGGGCGTCACGCTGGCGGGCGCCCTGATCCCGGCCATGGCCGCGGCCCGCATCTCACCGCTCGAGGCGCTCCGTCCGTCGCGCCAGGCGGGTGCCGCGGCCGCCACTCGGATCCGCTGGATCCTGGCCCTCGAGGCCGCGGTGCTGCTCGTCGCGCTGATCCTCTACCCGACCGACCGCGGCTCGCTGCCGGTCCTGTCCCTCGTCCTGGGGGTGGTCCTGCTCATCGGCGGTGCGGTGCTCGTGGCCGCCGCGGTCGAACCGATGTCACGGATCGTGGGACGTCCCTTCGAGCGATTCTTCGGGACCCAGGGCATGCTCGGCCGCGCGAACCTGGGGCGCGACCGGGCGCGCACCGGGCTGACCGTTGGTGCCCTGGTCATCGCGCTGGCCACCGTCGTGGCCCTCGGCGCGATCGCCGGCAGCGCCAGGGCGACCGCGGATCGTTGGGTCGACTCGATCCTGCCCGGCGGCCACGCCATCCGGGCGCTCCTGCCGCTCGACATCGAGACGTTCCGCGGCACGTTCGAGGCGACCAGCGGCACGCAGGCGGCCAGCCCGATCGTCGAGATCCCGCTCGTTCTGTCCGATGGCGACACCGCGCGCGAGGTGGCGGTCGCCGGGATCGACGGCACCGTCTTCCAGGACGCCGGCGCGCTCATCGTGACCTCCGGACGGCGCGCGGCCGCGTTCGAGGCGCTGCGCGTCGGCGGATCCGTGCTGGTTCCCGAGGCCGTTGCGCAGCGAGATGGGATCGCCGTTGGGGATGTGCTGCACCTGGGCCAGCCGGGCGCGGAGCCGCTGCCCTTCACCGTCGCCGGGATCGTCGCCTACTCGCTGCCGGGGCGCACCGGCGACGGGTCGCTGCTCATCTCCCTGGCCGACGCGCGCCAGACGCTCGGCGTGAACGACGCCGCGCTGTGGGCGATGGTCCCGCAGCCCGGCATGAGCGAGGCCGCCTACGCCGAGGCGGTGGCCCAGACGGCGCAGCAGATCGCCGGTGAGGCGCTCACCGCACCGCAGCTTGCCGCCGACCTGTCGCGCTCACTCGACCGGCTCGTCGGGCTGTTCGACGTCCTGGCCCTCATCGCGGTGATCGTTGCGGCGCTCGGCATCGTCAACACGCTGGCGATGGGCGTGGTGGAGCGGCTGCGCGAGATCGCGATCCTGCGCGCGCACGGGATGACCGCATCGGGCGTCCAGGCCATGGTGGTGGCGGAGGGCGCGATCATGGGGGCGGTGGCCGGGATCGGGGCTGCCGGCATCGGGCTGCTGGTCGGATGGGTGACGGTCAGTGCCGGCGCAGGCGATTTCGCGGCCGGGCTCGTGGTGCCGTGGCCGCTGCTCCTGGCGATCGTGCTGCTCGGGATCGGCGTGGCCGCAGGCGCGGCGATCTACCCCGCCCGGATGGCGGCGCGTGCGCCGCTCACGGCGAGCATCGGCCAGTTCGAGTAGCGGACGCGTCGCCGGTAGTCCGGGCATCGGTCACCGATCGGGCCATTCCGAACGGGCCGGTGGCGGTCGAAGATCGGCGAAGGCCGCCTCGCTGCCGAGGCGGCATCCACACCGGAGAAATGATCCGATGCGACCCGGGCTTGCGCTCGTCGGGGGGCTGCTGATCTCGGTGTTCGGCCTGGCAACGGTGCTCGTCAGCACGGCCGATCTCGTCGGCGTGCTGCTCATCGCGGGCGGTGTCGCCGTGGCTGTGGCAGGGAATCGCGTGCCTGCCGCTGAGTAGCAACGCGGGCACAAAACGAACCGGCCAGCCTTTCGGCTGACCGGTTCGCGGTGGAGGGCTCAATCTGCCCTCGGCTGTGCTACCCGAGCACGTACCGGAGCACCGGTGCGCGCTTGACGATCGGGGTCTCGTCGACGATCGCGTCGATCCCGTAGACCTCACCGGCCCGGATCAGGCCGAGGACCAGGGCCGCGATGGCGATCAGCGCGGTCTGGTTGATCACGCCGTGGCTGAAGTCCCAGGCGGCGATCGTGATGAAGACCATCATCAGCGCGCCCATGACGCCCGCGAAGCGGGTGGCCAGGCCCAGGATCAGCGCCAGGCCGATGGCGACCTGTCCGAACGGCACGAGCACGTTCACGACGCCGATCCAGTCGCTCGTCGCGAGACTGACCCAGAAGGGCTGGGTCGGGTTGACGATGGCGCCTTCCGCGGCACCCGCCGCAGTCCCGGCGGTCCCGAACTGGAGGAACCCGGCGGCACTGAAGGGCTCGGCACCGAAGAGCTTCTCGATGCCGGCGAAGAGGAAGACCCACCCGACGGTGAGCCGGAGCGCCAGGATCCCCAGCGCCCTCGAGAGTGAGAGACCGTTCATGTCCGTAACTCCACCTGTCTGTCCTGCTCCCGGATGATTCCGGGATGTCATTCCTGAATCGATGACCTCAGGCTAGGGTTCGGCCGGGATCGCACCGGAGTGCTGAGCGGCCCGTTGCGGGGGGCCGGTGTGGAGGTCCCGACGTGCCGGATGGCACGTCACCTGACGGGCCATGTGGCGCGCCGCGTGCCGTTGGTGGCACCGGTTGCTGCCCGGTCACCTATCGTGGGTGGCCTCAGCCAGCGTCAACATTCGGAAGGAGCACCACCCCATGCCTGCACCCACCCGCTTCTGGGAAGCCAAGCCCGGTCGCACGTTCGTCGGCCGTCTCGCGACCGGAAGCGACCTCGTCGACGAGATCGAGCGGACGTGTGCCGATCGCGGCATTTCCGCGGGCGAGGTGACGGTCGTCGGTGCGGTGCGAACGGCCGCGTACGCCTTCTACGAGCAGTCCCAGCAGCGCTACGTGGAGCTGGCCTCGAGCGACCACCACGAGCTCGCAGGGTTCGTCGGCAACATCTCGCTGCGTGACGGCAAGCCGTTCCTGCACGCCCACTGCACGCTTGCCGATGAGGCGGGCGGGACGGTCAGCGGGCACCTCCTGCGAGGGACGGAGGTCTTCGTCGCAGAGGTGATCGTCACCGAATGGACCGATGTCTCCCTCGTGCGCGCCCACGACGAGACGACCGGCCTGGCCCTCTGGTAGATCCCTGGTCACGGCCGTGACCGGTTGCGGCCGGGCCGGGGAGCGGCGCTTGCGTCGGCGCGGATACTGACCGGCAGATGCGTGTCGTTGGCCGCGCACTCTCCATGCTGGCACTCGCGTGGGGCTGTCTCGCCATGCCCGGCGCAGCCAGCGCCATCGACGTCGGCGCAGATCAGCTCATCGCGATCGCGGGCGAGCATGGGATGGGCTGCACATCGACGGGCGAGTTCGAGGTCCGCTGCTCGTCCGACGTGTACTACTACGACCGGAACGCAGTCTTCTCGCTGAGCCCGATCTCGGGTCTGGTTTCGCAGGTGTCGACCGATGCCCGCGAGTACCCACTGTCGACCGATGCGCAGGCGATGATGTCCGCGCTCCACAGCCCCGGCTGCGGCGACCCCGACGGGATCTCGAGGTTCGTCGCCGCGACGGCCGCGCTCACGGACAACCAGCAGATCAGCGACGTCATCGGTGACTGTGCGGTGACGGGGAAGATCACGCTGGCGCTGGAGGGATCTCCCGACTTCAGCGTCACGTCGCAGATCCGAACGCCGCCGCCTCCCACCGATACGCCGACTCCGACCTCGACCCCGAGCCCAACCAGCACGCCCACCACCAGCCCGACCCCGACGATCACGCCGGCGGCCAGCGCAACGACCACGCCCAGCCCGACGACGCGCGTCAGCGCGACATCGACGCCGACACCGGCCGAGAGGCCATCATCGAGCGCCACGGCTGGATCGTCGTCTTCGGCCACTGCGACCGCGACGCCAACGACCAGTCCCGGCGCCACGCCCGAGCAGGAGGTGCTCGGCGGGCAAGGGACGCCTGGTTCCGCCCCGAGCGCGCAGCCGGCGGCGGGCGGCACGAATGGCTCACCCGAGCGCGTGAGCAGCGCGCACGGCGCGCTCGCCCTCGCGCTCGTGGCAACCGCCGCGCCGCGGCTGGAACCGCTCCCGCTCGTCGGCAGCGCGCTGCTCGTCCTGGCGCTGCTCTTCTTCATGGCCTTTGCAGCCGAGCTCTTCAACAGCACGCTCGACAGCAACTACGACGAGGTGGCCGGCTGGTTCTCGGTCTGGCGACGCCGCGCAGGCGGTGCGAGCCGGTTCTGGGGCGGACCGGCCGGCATCGGGCTG
>DAINOY010000051.1:3888-8353 GCA_036743735.1 Chloroflexota bacterium | reverse complement strand
GATCCGCACGGTGGTGCGCATCAGCCGGCGCGCGCCGGACGGCATCATCGAGGCGGTCGGGGAGGAGGGCGCCGACCTCATCATCTTCGGCTGGGGCGGTCCGGCCACCGCCGGCCAGCAGGCCGCTGCTGCGGCCCGCGGAACGGCGCAGAGCGTCTTCAGCCCCACGATCGACGCGGTGGTGCGCGAGTCGCCGTGCGACATCGCCGTCGTCAAGCAGCGGGGCGTGGAGCACGTCGACTCCATCCTCGTGCCGGTGCGCGGCGGCCCACATGCCGAGCTTGCGCTGCGGCTGGCCCAGACGCTGGCGCGCCGCTTCGATGCCCAGGTCGTCGTCATGCACATCGTGCCGAAGGGGATCGGCGAGCGAGCCATGGAGCGCGAGCGGCAGGCGCTCGACCGCTTCGTGCGCGACCACGGCGGCACGAGGAAGATCAAGCCGCTCCTGCGCGAGGCGACGAACGTGCGGACCGCGATCATCCGCGAGGCGTCGCACCACGGGCTGGTGGTGATGGGTGCCGGCGCCCAGCCGGCGGAGTCCCGCAACGGCGGCTACCTGTTCGGCTCCGTGCCCGAGGCGGTCGCGACGCGCGCCAAGCCGACCGTCATCGTCGTGAAGACCCGTCAGCCGCTCGGCAGCGCGACGTGGGATCAGCTCCGCGTCGCCGAGGGCAGCCTGGCCGAGGCCGACGCCTACGTCGAGCGCAGCCGATCCCTGCCCAACATCGTCGACCGATGGTTCGGCGAGAACACGTTCCATGCTGGTGAGTTCAGCGATATCGCCAAGCTCGTGGCGCTCAAGGAGAAGCAGGGCGTCACGATCTCGGTCGGGCTGCCGGCGCTGAACGAGGAGAAGACCATCGGTCTGGTCATCCGGCGCGTGAAAGGCGCGCTGATGGAGCGCTACCCGCTCATCGACCAGCTCGTGGTCATCGATTCGGCGAGCACCGATCGAACCGTCGAGATCGCCGAGGAGCTCGGGGTCCCGGTCCAGCGCCACGCGGAGATCCTGCCCGAGACCGGCACCTTCGTCGGCAAGGGCGAGGCGCTGTGGAAGAGCCTGCACGCGCTCGACGGCGACATCGTGGCCTGGATCGACACCGACATCCGCAACATCCAGCCGCGCTTCGTGTACGGGCTGCTCGGACCGCTCCTGCGCGAGCAGCGGATCCAGTACGTGAAGGGCTTCTACCAGCGCCCGATCAAGGATGGCGACCGGCTCGTGCCGGAGGGCGGTGGCCGCGTCACCGAGCTGATGGCGCGACCGCTCCTCAATCTCTTCTTCCCCGAGCTGTCGGGCATGATCCAGCCGCTCTCCGGCGAGTATGCCGGGCGCCGGTCGCTTCTCGAGCGCATGCCGTTCTTCACCGGCTACGCGGTCGAGACCGGGCTGCTGATCGACATCCTCGAAGCCGAGGGGCTGATGGCGATGGGCCAGGTCGACCTCGAGCGACGGATCCACCGCAACCAGCCGCTGCTGAACCTGTCGCAGATGAGCTTCGTCATCCTGCAGGCCGCGATCCGCAAGCTCGAGGAGCGGCATCGCATCGAGCTGCTGACCGAGGTCGGACAGAGCATGAAGCTCATCGTCAACGAGCAGGACCGGTTCAGCCTGGAGGTGCGCGAGATCGGCGATCAGCTGCGCCCGCCGATCATCACCGTCCCGGCCTACGTGGAGAGGCGCAAGTCCATCAGGGGCCGATGACCCAGCGCCGCCTCTCACTCGTCGTCGCACCCGACTCCTTCGGCGGTGCCCTCTCGTCGCTCGCCGCCGCCGAGGCGATCCGCGACGGCTGGGCCCGCGTCCGACCCGACGACGAGATCGCCCTGCGACCGATGGCCGACGGCGGCGAGGGGACGCTTGCCGCGATCCGCGCCGCGCTGGGCGACGCGGTCGACGAGCGCGAGGTCGACACGACCGACGCCCTGGGCCGGCCGGTCACGGCGAGCTACCTGCTGCTCGACGGCGGCGCCTCCGCGTTCGTCGAGCTCGCCGCCGCCTCGGGACTCGCGCACCTGGCACCGGATGAGCGCACGCCCGAGAGCGTGCGCCGCGCATCGACGCGCGGCACGGGAACGGTGATCCGGGCGGCGCTCGACAGCGGTGCGCGCCGCATCACGATCGGGCTCGGCGGCTCTGCCACGAACGACGGCGGGACGGGGCTCCTCGCGGCGCTGGGCCTGCGGCTGCTCGATCGCAACGGGCACGACCTGCCCGACGGCGGCGGCGCGCTCGCGTCGCTCGACAGCATCGCGACCGACGGTCTCGACCCGCGGCTGGCGGAAAGCCGCCTCGTCGTGGCGTCCGACGTGACGAACCCGCTCTGCGGTCCGCGCGGCGCGACCGCGACCTACGGGCCGCAGAAGGGCGCCGACCCGTCGACGGTCGAGGAGCTGGACCGTGCCCTGGCCACGCTGGGACGGGCGATCGAGCGCGCCACGGGTCGGCTCGTGGCCGATCTGCCGGGCGCCGGTGCCGCCGGCGGCACGACCGCCGGCCTGATTGGCTTCACCGGGGCGACGATCCGTCCCGGCGTCGAGATCGTCGCGGAGCTCGTGGGCCTGGCGACGGCGCTCGAGGACGCCGACCTCGTCATCACCGGCGAAGGCCGCGCCGACGAGCAGACGCTGCAGGGGAAAACCGCGATGGGCGTCGCGACGCTGGCGCGGCCGCGAAGCACGCCCGTCGTGCTGCTGTGCGGCGCGCTCGGCAGCGGGGCCGAGGCGGTCGAGGCGTCGGGCGCGTTCGGCCTGGTGCAGCCCATCGGCGATCGACCGGCGACCCTGGAAGATGCCATGGAGGACAGCGCCAGGCTGCTCGCCAACGCGGCCGCGCGTGTGGCGCGCGGCATCGGCATCGGCCTGGAGATCGGTCCGTCCGCCTGACGTTCGGCCGTCGGGTACGCTGCGCGCATGATCATCACCACCACCCCGTTCGTGGCCGGCCACCGCGTGACGGAGAGCAAGGGCCAGGTGTTCGGTCTCGTGGTCCGTAGCCGCGGCCTGGCGGGCAACATCAGCGCCGGCCTTCGGTCGCTGGTCGGTGGCGAGATCCACGAGTACACCGAGCTGCTCGAGGACACGCGGCGGCAGGCGATCGACCGCATGGTCGAGAACGCGACGCTGATGGGTGCGAACGCGGTCATCAGCATGCGCTTCGACAGCTCGGAGCTGGCAAGCTCGATGAGCGAGATCGTGGCCTATGGCACGGCGGTGGTCGTCGAGCCCGATGCCACGGCGGCCCAGCCGATCGAGTAGCGCGATGCTGCCCGTCATTCGGCTGCTCATCGGCATCGCGTCGGTCGCGGCGCTGCTCGGTGGCCTCGTCCTGTTGATCACCGGACCGGTCGGCACCGCCGTGGCGGCCTTCTGGCTGCTGGCCATGGGCGGCGTCGGGCTCGTGGCGGTCGCCTTCGAGCGGATGCGCTACCGCTCCGGCAGCGCGGAGCGTACGAGCGATCCGTCAGGCCCCGAGCGCGGCCCCCTCGAGCCGCGCTTCCGCCCGACCGACGAGCGCTTCGTTGATCCCACGACGCGCGAGCAGCTGCGCGTCTGGGTCGATCCCGCCAGCGGCGAGCGGCGCTACCGCCCCGACGCGTGACGCCCCAGCGTCCCCGGTCGCGGACCGCTGCACGGGCGAAGGCTCCGAAGCGGCGGCGCGGACCGTCGCCGCAGAAGCTGGCCGCGGACCGGCGCAAGCGACGCGCGAAGATCGACGTCGTGCTCGAGCGGCTCGGCGAGCGCTACGAGCACCCGGCGCGCGGTGAGCAGCGCCTGGACGCCGTGAGCGAGCTGGTCCTGACGATCCTGTCGCAGAACACCGCTGACGTGAATTCGTTCCGCGCCTTCACCGCGCTGCGCGAGCGGTACCCGTCGTGGGAGGCGGTGCTCCAAGCACCGACCGATGAGCTGACCGAGGTGATCCGTCCCGGCGGCCTCGCTCCCACCAAGGCTCCGCGCATCCAGCACGTGCTGGCCGAGGTGCTCGCCGACCGCGGCTCGCTCGATCTCTCGTTCCTCGCCGGTCTGCCCCTCGAGGAGGCCCGAGACTGGCTGACCGCCCTGCCGGGTATCGGCCGCAAGACGGCGGCGATCATCCTGCTCTTCACGTTCGGGCGCCCCGCCCTGCCGGTCGACACGCACGTCTACCGCGTGGCAGCCCGCCTGGGGCTCATTCCGCCGAAGACCGATGTCACCCGCGCCCATGACCTGTTGGAGGCCGCGCTCGGGCCGGAGGAGATGTACCCGTTCCACGTCGAGCTGATCCGCCACGGCCGCGACACCTGTCGCGCGCCACGCCCGATCTGCGGCCTCTGTCCGCTCACCGACATCTGCGACTACTACGCGCTCGCGGTGCGCGGCAAGGCACCGATGGCACCGGTCCCGCGACGCGCCGCCACCGACGGGCCGCGCTACCACGACGAGCTGATCCACGGCTGGACGCCGCCGGAGTAGGCCTCGGGTC
>DAINOY010000051.1:0-3788 GCA_036743735.1 Chloroflexota bacterium | reverse complement strand
ACCGATCGTTCGCACGCCGAGCGTGCGGCAACAACGGACCGCCCGTTACGCCCCGAGGTCTCGACGCGCGAAGCCCCAGACGCCGATCGCGGTCCCGCCGATGGCGAGGGCAGCGCAGGCGACGATCCCGACCGGGTCCCAGACGCCGACCATCGGCTGTCCCATGTGGCTCGAGAGGGCCAGCTGCGTCACCCACTCGGGCAGGCCAAGGTCGCCGGCGACGAGGTCGAGCAGCCAGGTGAGGATCGTGACCGCGACCACCGTCGGCGCGGCGAGCGCCGGCGCGAAGAGGCCGCCAACCGCGATCCCGATCCCCGCCATGGCGCAGGCATACAGGCCGATGGCCATCGTCCCCAGCAGCGGCGTCGCCACCTCGCCGCCCGCCGCCAGCGTGCCCGTGGCGATCCCGGCGGCGGTGAGCACGACGATCACGAGGATCGCCGAGGCGACGCCGAGCGCGCCAGCCAGCGGCCAGCGGTGCCGCGCGACGGGAGTCGGGATCAGCAGCTCGAGCCTGCCCGAGCGCTCGTCCGAGGCCCAACCGGCGACGAGTGCGGCAGCGGCGAGTCCGGCGAGGATGAGCCCGAACTCGATGAAGACGAGCTCGAGAAACCCGCCGATCGTCGCGAAGTCGATACCGGGGAAGAGCCCGCCGACCGCGCGCATGAACTCGGGCGACTTCGCCACCTGCTCGACGAACGAGCTCCCGGCGGCCGCGATCAGCAGCCCGAAGAGCCCCAGGCCGATGCCCCACCCGAGGCCGGTCGAGAGCCGCTCGCTGGCGGCGCGCCCGGTCGGGCCGCGCAGGCCGAGCAGCGGGCGCGGCAGGCGCGGCGCGGGGATGGCGCTGGTGGCGCCGAGGTCGCGGCGGACGAAGGCCTCCACGCCGACGGCGAGCAGCAGGAGCGTCACCCCGGTGACGACGGCCATCGATGGCCAGTCGTACAGGCCGGCGAGCGGGATATGGTCCTGGGTCCAGCCGAACCAGGTGAGGTTGGCGAAGGGCGCGAGCTCGGGGATCGCGGCCTGGTAGCCGTTGAGCAGGTAGCCGCCCAGCATGACCGCGCCGGCGATTCCCGCCGCCGAGCCACGACCAACGAACGGAGCCAGCGCGAACGCGACCGATCCGGCGACCAGGGCCATGAGCCCCAGCCACGCGGCGAACGAGAAGGCGGCCCCGACCGAGATCGCGTCGCCAGGCAGCTTCGCGAAGGCGCCGCCGGCGATGGCCGTGGCGGCTCCGATCAGTGCCATGGCCACGGCCATCACCAGGACGTGGCCCAGGACCTTCTGGAGCGCGATGCTGCGCCGGCTGATCGGCGCGGCCGCCAGGACGTCGAGGCTTCCACGCCGCTCCTCGGCCGCCAGCGTCGCCGAGAGGGCCAGGATCGACCACAGGCCGGTGATGAGCGGGAAGAAGCCGCCGTACTTGTACTGGATGTAGCCGCCGAGCGTGTCGACGTTGACCGGCCGGCCGGCGAGGCCCTGGAGGATCGGTGGCACCGCATCGACGATCTCCCGGATCTCGCGGCGGGCCTCCAGTGTCCCGAACTGGCTGACGATGCCCGCCGCCACGACGAGGGTGAGCAGCGCGAGCGCGCCTCCGACGATGAGCGTCGACCGGCGCGAATCGCGCAGCGTCTTGCCGAAGATGGAGCCGAGGCCCCAGACCCGGCTCAGGGCGGAGACATCGGTCTGACGCGCGTTCGCGACCGAGGAGCTCATCGGGCCGCCTCCGCCGTCGCGTATTCGGCGAGGAACGTCTCCTCGAGCGACGGCTCGCGGCTCACGAAGTCGACGAGGTCGTACTGGGCGGCCGCTCGCACCACGGGCGTGATCGGGCCGGCGACGCGCATCCGCAGCAGCTGGTCATCGGCCTGGAGATCGCTCACGCCGGGAAGCGAGGCGAACGCCTCGGCCGGCACGGCGCCGGTGAAGCGCAGCTCGACCTGGTGGTGGGCCATGTCACGCAGCGCCTCGACGCGGTCCACGCGGGTGAGGCGGCCGTCGCGGATGATCGCGACGCGGTCGCAGGTCTTCTCGACCTCCGACAGGATGTGGCTCGACATGAAGACCGTGCGCCCCTCGGCCTTGGCCTCGCGGATGATGGCGAAGAACTCCTGCTGTACCAGCGGATCCAATCCCGAAGTCGGCTCGTCGAGCATGAGCAGGTCAGGCCGATGCTGGAGCGCCACGATGAGCCCGATCTTCTGCTTGTTGCCCTTCGAGTACTCGCGGAAGCGGCGCGAGGGATCCACGTCGAGGCGGCGAATCAGCTCGGCCTGGTAGGCGCTGTCGACGCCGTCGCGCAGGTTCGCGAAGTAGTCGAGCGTCTGTCCGCCGGTGAGCCGGTCGTAGAGCACGAACTCGCCGGGCAGGTATCCCAGCCGGCGGTGGATCGCCACCGGGTCGGCCGTCGTGTCGATGCCGAAGATCGTGGCGCGGCCGCTCGTGGGCCGGATGTGGTCGAGCAGCGTCCGGATCGTCGTCGTCTTGCCCGCCCCGTTAGGCCCGAGGAAACCGAACGCCTCGCCCTCGGTGACGCTGAGGTCGAGATCGACGATCCCGCGATGGGACCCGTAGCTCTTGGTGAGGCGCTCGGTCTGGATGACGGCGCTCATGTCGAAGATGTCCTTTCCTGGGTGAATCGCTCGAGGATCGAGGGCCATTCGGCCTCGAAAACCCTGCACAGGTCGCGCATCGTGCGCAGGCCGGTCCCGGCGGGGGGCGGGCGGTCGCTGACCAGCTCGAGGCCCTCCTCGGCCAGCTGGCGCAGGGCGCGGACGCGCGGCTCGTAGCTGCCCATCATCACCTGCACGGAGTCGGACGGGACGGCGTAGAACTCGCGCCGGTCCCCGGGGCGTCGAGAGCGGCGCACCAGGCCATTCGAGGTGAGCACCCGGGCGGCGCCGCTGACCGCGCCGCGGCTCGCCTGGAGCCGCTCGGCGATCTCCTGCCCCGTCTGCGGCTCCGGGTCGCGGAGGAGGAGCAGGGCCCACATCCGTCCGGCCATGCGCGGGACGCCGAGGCCGCTCATGTACTGGCCGACGTCCTCGATGAAATCGTCTTCTGTCCGTCCTGGCATGCGGATGGTCTACAACGTTCAGATCGTTCAGTCAATAGTGAAAGTTGGCGCGTGGAGGAGGCGTGCCGTCCAGCCGATGGCTCGCACGCAGGA
The DNA here is from genome assembly GCA_036743735.1 of Chloroflexota bacterium. Lineage (GTDB taxonomy): Bacteria > Chloroflexota > Limnocylindria > QHBO01 > QHBO01 > JBDTNK01. The sequence continues at coordinate 610 of DAINOY010000051.1, read as the reverse complement.
CGTGCAGCGAGGCCGCAGGGCGGTCGAGGCGCGGTCCTGATGAGCGACGGCTGGCGGCGCTCGGCCCGGCATGTGCAGAGGAACGAGCCATGGACGAGCAACGCACCTGCCCGAACTGCGGCGAGCCGGTCACCGATACCGACACCGTCTGTCCCAACTGCGGCGAGCCACTGAGCGGAGGAGTGCACGAAGGGTGACGCTGGGTGACAACCGCCAAGCCCCACTGACCGGTGGGCGGGGAAGTCTCTGGCTGGCGGCCCTCGTGATGTTCGTGCTCTCCCTCCTGCTGGGCTGGATCCCGGTGCTGGGGTCGCTGGCGGCGGGGTTCGTTGGCGGCTGGCTGGCGAAATCGGTGGGAACCGCGGTGATGGCGGCGTTGGTGCCGGCGATCGTCATCGCCCTCCTGATCCTGCTCGTCGGATCGGCCTTCTCGCTGCCGCTGATCGGTGCCCTGGTCGGCGCCGGGGCCCTGGTGATCCTGGGCATCGTCGGTCTGCCGCTGATCATCGGCGCAGCCATCGGCGGTTGGATGTCAGACCCGGACCGGGCTCCGGCGGCGTAGACATCGGTCTACTGGCAGGTCAGGCGTCCGGCTGGTACCCTTCGCGGG
>DAINOY010000050.1:0-8418 GCA_036743735.1 Chloroflexota bacterium | reverse complement strand
GTGGCTTGTCGACGGCGAGGAGCTGCTCGTCCTCGTGAAGGATGCGCAGCATCAGCCGGGAGCCGGCCACCTGCCGGGAATCGCGATCTCGCGGCGGGCAACCTCGCCCAAGACGAGGGTCACGAGCGCGGGATGCGCTCCCAGAGCCCGAGCTCGTTGCCCTCGCTGTCGCGGATGACGGCGTACCAGCCCATCCCCGGCACCTCGCGCTTCTCCTCGAGCACCGTCCCGCCGACATCCGGGACCCGCGGCAGCGTCTCGTCGATCGAGCTGACCTCGATGTAGTCGCGCACTTGCTGCGGCGCCATCGTGCCGCGCTGGCCGATGGCTCCCCCGAGCTGCTCGCCGCCCGATGGCAGGGTGAACATCTCGTAGCCCTCGAAGCCGGGAGCCGCCTGGAACGGCCACCCGAAGAGCTCGCCGTAGAAGCGCTTCGCGCGCTCGAGGTCGTCGGCCGGGATCTCGATGTGAGTGAAGTCACCGTGTGGCATGGCTGAACTCCCGTGGTTGTCGTGGACGTAGGAACGACGAACGGCCTTGCGCCGATGCGACATTCCCCTGGAGGAGACCTGCATGACCGACGACCTCGCGGCCGCCCGTCGGCGCGAATTCGACTTCTGGATCGGCGAGTGGGAGGTCACGGATCCCGACGGTGACGTGGTCGGCACGAACCGCATCGCGCCGATGATCGACGGTTTCGCGCTGCACGAGGCGTGGACCGGTCGGAGCGGGATCCGCGGGACGAGCTCCTCGGCATACGTGGCGTCGCGCGACGTCTGGCACCAGACCTGGATCGACACGAGCGGATCGCTGCTGCTGCTCGAGGGTGGCCTGCGAGATGGCGCCATGGTGCTCGAGGGTCTCGAGACCGATCAGGCGTCCGACACGACCACGCGGCATCGGATCACATGGACGCCGACCGCGGACGGCGGGGTGCGGCAGCACTGGGAGACCTCGGTCGATGGCGGGGCGACGTGGACCACGGCATTCGACGGTCGCTATCGGCGCCGGAAGGGGTGAGATGGAGCGGGAGACGGGATTCGAACCCGCGACATTCTGCTTGGGAAGCAGACACTCTGCCAACTGAGTTACTCCCGCCAGCCGAGTGGCCGGATGATAGCGCCGCGGCCGGCGGGTGTCACCCCGGCGAGGGCAGCCTGAGCTCCCAGGTATCACCGAAGCTGGCCGATGCGTCGCGGCCGCCGAAGAGCACCAATCGCTCACGCGCCGAGTCCGCCACGAGCTCCGCTCCAGCACGTCCCGCCGGCCCGCCCTCCACTGGAATGGCGGTCGCGCCGCCCGCGTCGTCGAGCCGCCAGACGTCGGCCAGGAACGCGCCGTCGACCGCCTGGCCCCCGAAGGCGATCGTCGCCTCGCCCCATCGCGCGGCGGCCGGGAGGTTGCGCTCCGGCGGGAGCGCGCCGTCGGTCCGGGCCCACCCGGCCGCCGGCTCGCGGGTCCACCAGTCGCCGAGTGCCGTCACGCCCGTGGTCTGCCCGGCATACAGCGTGAAGTCGCCCGCATCGGTCCACCAGCAGGCGTGCAGACAGCGGGCGACCGGCAGATCGCCGGCCGGCGTGACATCGGTCCAGGCTCCGGTCGCGAAGTCGTACGCGCGGGTGTCAGCGAACCGTGTGCCGTCCGACGTGAAGCCGTGGCTGATCCACAGGTCGCCATCGGGACCGATGGCGGCGCAGCTGCCGTACCGCGGAACGGGCACGGCGCCGCCGGCCGGGAGCTGCCGCCAGCCGTCCGCGGCAGGGTCGTAGGCCCACAGGTCGTTGAAGAACGCGGCGCCAGCCTGTCCCGCGAAGACGACGAGCCCGATGCCGTCCGCCCAGGCGGCGTTGTGCCCGAAGCGGGCAGCTGGCCCGCGCGCCCCGAGCGGTGTCCAGGTGTCCGTCGCCAGCTCGTACGACCACAGGTCGTCGAAGACGGTTGCGCCATCGCGGCCGCCGAACAGGTACGCCACGCCACCCGCGCCAAGCGTCCAGGTGTGGTCCTCGCGCGGTGCGGGGCCGGTCGTGGCCAGCTCTGTCCATGCCGGCTCCGCGGCGGGCTCGGTGGGCGTGGCGGGGGAGCTGGGGGACGGTTCGGGCGAGTCCGTCACGATCGGTGACGCCGAGACATCAGCACTGGGGGCAGCGGGCCCCGGCGCCGAGGTGCACGCACTGGCGATGGCGATGAGGAGGAGAGGCAGCCGCCGCATCAGTTCCGCATCGTACGACCCGCGCGAAGCGGTGCGGTCTGGCACCGACGACGATGACGGGCACAACCGGTGCCGGCACACTGCGCCGTGCGGCCCGCACATCGGGCCAGGCGTTTGGTTCGGAGGATCCCCCATGAAGGTTCACGCACGGCGAGCCGCGCTCCTGGCGCTCGCCATCTGCCTGGTTCCATCGGTCTCATTGGCGAAGCAGCCGGCAGGGACGGGGTCCACCGCCACCGGTCAGGTCTTCCTGCCCAATCCGGTCGCGAGCGGCGGATCGCCGAACCTCACCGACGACAAGGATCGCGACTCGGCCGCCCTCGCGGCGCAGTACCGCACCGTGACGCTCACCAACCTCGATGGCAGCGGCTACCTGTGTGGCGACTGGGCGTGCGTGGTCAGCGAGACCGGCACGCCGGCCTACTCGACCGCTGCGACCTTCGTCTTTCCGCGCAGCGACGATCGCTTCGAGCAGGTGATGGGCTACTACTGGACCACGCAGGCGCAGCTCTACCTGCGGTCGCTCGGCTTCGGCTCGACCTACCCGGGCATCAACGACGAGGAGCCGCAGGCGATCAGGATCAACCAGTGGGGGGTCGACAACAGCTTTGCGACGACCCATCCGAAGGACGAGATGCGCTTCGGCAAGGGCGGTGTGGACGACGCCGAGGACGCCGAGGTGATCCTGCACGAGTACGGGCATCAGATCCACTTCAGCCAGAGTGCGACCTGGTTCAGCTCGCTCGAGGCCGGGTCGATCAGCGAGGGCTTCGGCGACTACTGGGCCTTCAGCGTGTCCGAGTGGGTCTCCGGCTCGCAGCCGGACCCGGCGTGCATCGCGGAGTGGGATGCCACCTCGTACGACAGCAACCCCGCCAACGGGATCTGCCTGCGCCGGATCGACAGCGGACTCACCTACCCGGACGACCTCCTGGGCGAGGTCCACGCCGATGGCCGGATCTGGTCCCAGGCGCTGTACGACATCCATCTCGCGCTCGGCGGTCCGGTGGCGGACACGATCATCCTGAACGCCGGGTTCGACTGGACCGGGACGACGATGCCCGACCTCGCCGAGCGCACGGTCGCCGCGGCGCAGTCGCTCTACGGATCGGCGGCCGCTGCGGCGGTGACGGCCGCCTTCGAAGCGCGCGGAATCCTGTAGCCGCCGCGTCCGGCGGCCACACCGGCGGCGCCTGGCGGACAGCCGCCGTCAGGCGTCGGCCAGGAGCATCCGCCGGTACGAGTCGTGGCGCTCGGCGCTGATCGTGCCGTCCCGGACCGCGGCGCGGATCGCGCAGCGGGGCTCCTCGAGGTGGCGGCAGTCGTTGAAGCCGCAGCGGCCCAAGAAGGGCCGGAACTCGGGGAAGCCCCAGGCCAGCTCGTCGGGTGGGATCGACCACAGGCCGAGCTCGCGGATGCCCGGCGTGTCGGCCACGTAGCCGCCGCGCGCGGTGGCGATCGGCAGCAGCTCGGCCGCGGTCGTCGTGTGACGGCCCTTGTGCAGCGCCTCGGACACGTCGCCCACGGCGAGGTGCAGCCCCGGCTGGATCGCGTTGAGGAGCGTCGACTTGCCGACGCCCGACGGGCCGGTCACGACGCTCAGCCGGCCCCCGAGCCGCTCGCGCAGCCGATCGACACCCTCGCCGCTGCGCGCCGAGACGTACTCGACCGGATAGCCGATCCGCTCGTAGATCCCGAAGCGCTCGCGGGCGGCGTCGATCCCGACGAGATCGACCTTGTTGGCGACGACGATCGGCTCGACCTCGTTCATCTCGGCAACGACGAGGAAGCGGTCGATCATCCGCACGTGCGGCTGCGGATCCGCGCAGGCGAAGACGACGAGGACCTGGTCGAGGTTCGCGACCATGATGTCCTCGCGCCACGAGCCGCGTGGACCGGGCTGGCGGCGGCTGAACTTCGAGCGCCGCTCGGCAACCGACTCGATCGTGCCGGTGCCATCGGTCGCGGCGGCGACGACCACGGTGTCGCCGATGACCGCCAGGTCGCTCGCCTGGCGCTCCTTCTTCAGGCGGCCACGCAGGCGGGCCTCGACGAGGCCGTCATCGGTCTGGATGGAATAGAACCCGCTGCGCGCGCGCAGCACGGTACCGGTGCGCAATGGTGTGTCTCCACGAGGGGCCGCGGCTCGCGCGGCGGAGGAAAGAACTGGGACCGTGGAGAGCGCCCGGGAGCGGCGTCGGCTCAGCGCCGAGCCTCGCGCGAACGGGCGCTCGCGAGTGCAATCGTCGTCATCTCCGGCGCCTCCTTTCGGCGTGCGTGCTGCGTAGGTGCGTCGCACCGTATCGGCCAGGGGGACCGATGTCAACGCCCGGCGGTCAGCCGATCGCGCCGGCGCCGATTCCCCAGATCGACTCGATCCGTCGCCGTGGTTCGGCGCCGAGGCGCATCTGCATGCCGTGCGGCTCGAGAGGGAGCCCATGCCGGCGCAGCCACGCGACGGCAACGGCGTTGTCGCCGGGGAGCGTGATCCGCCACGCGTCGATCGACGGCTCCCGCTCGCCGGCGGCCGCCAGCAGCGCCGCGACCGCGTCGCTGCCGTCGGCCACGAACGGCCCGATCGCCGCCTCGAGCGGCCGAAGGACCGCGTAGCCTGCGATCCGCGCGTCGCCCGAACCTCGCGCGTCGCGCGCGCGGGCGACGAGGATGGGCCGCTCCGGATCTTCCGCCGCCGCTGCGAGGATGGAACGACGGCTGCCGCCGAAGCGCGGCTCGTCCCAGGCAGCGAGCGCCGTCGCATCGGTCCACGGCTCGACGGACAGCGCTGCGGATCGCTGCCCGATGCCAGCGGGCAATCCCGCGCTGAGGTACGGGCTCACGGGGGCGAAGCCGAAGCGCGCGTAGAGTGGCCGGCCGTCGCTGGTCGCGTTGAGCTCGATCGTTTCGGTGCGCGGCTCGAGGAAGTCCAGGACCTGGCGCAGGACCGCGGCCCCGATGCCGCGGCGCCGGTGGCCTGGCGCGACGATCATGTTGCCGACGATCCCGATGCGGCCGTGCACGATGCCCGAGCCGCAGCCGACGACGCGACCGTCCACCTCGGCGACCCAGGCGGCACCGACCGGCGGACGGAAGGCATCCAGCGTCCAGCGGCGCACGCTCCAGCCCACCGCGGCGCGGAGCTGCGCGATCGCCTCCCAGTCGGTAGGCGTGGCACTACGAATCGGGGGCGGCATGGGCAACGAATGCTAGCCGGACGGTACGATCGGTCGCGTCATGGACGAGATCGCGCGCCGCTACCTGTTGCTCGGCCTGCGCCTGGATCGTGTCGTGCCCGAGTTCGTCGACAGCTACGTGGGACCGGCCGAGCTGCGGGCCGAGGCGGCGCAGGGACCAGCGCCCGATCCCCTTGCGCTGGCGGACGAGGCCGAGGAATTGTGGGCCTCGATCGATGCCGCGCTGGGGGCCCAGGATCCGGTCACCGTGCGCCGCCGTCGCTGGTTCGAGGGGCAACTGCGGTCGATGGCCGCACAGGCGCGCGCCGCCACCGGTGACGAGCCACCGTTCGTGGAGCTCGTGGAGCGGCTGCTCGACATCGAGGTCGTCGAGCACCCCGAGGCGGAGCTGCTCGCCGCGCGGCAACGGTTGGACGACGCGCTGCCTGGCGCCGGCAGCCTCGCGGAACGGATGGCCCGCTTTCGGTCGACGCTCAGCGTGCCCGGCGATCGGCTCGTCGATGCGCTTCGGCGCTCGGCGGCGCGGTTCCAGGCGGTGAGCCGCCGCGACTTCGAGCTGCCCGATGACGAGGGGATCGACTGGGAAGAGGCGCACGACCAGCCGTGGGGCGCCTACGCCGAGTTCACCGGGCACGGGCGCACCGCGATCCGGATCAACGTCGATCTGCCGCGCGAGGTGCCGGTCATCCCGTTCCTCGCCTCGCACGAGGCGTATCCCGGACACCACGCCGAGCACATCGTCAAGGAGCGAACGCTGATCGACGCCGGCTTCGGCGAGGCGCTGCTGCGGACGATGAGCACGCCCGAGTCGGTGCTGGCCGAGGGCCAGGCGGATCTCGCTCGGGAGGTCGTGATGTCGAACCACGAGCTCGAGGACGAGCTGCGGCGCGTCGGGCGCGATGTTGGGGTCGACGGCGACTGGGCCGCCGCGCTCGAGGTCGCGATCACATCGCTGGACCTGGAGGCCGCCTTCAGCACCGCCTCGCTGATGTTCCATCGCGACGGGCGCAGCGACGACGAGATTCGCGAGTACCTGATGGAGATCTCGCCGCAGCCGACCGAACGCATCGAGCACATGCTCCGCATCCTCCACGAGCCGGCGAACAAGACCTACGAGTTCACGTACGTCGAGGGTGCGCGCCTCATCCGCCCATGGCTCGAGCGCCAGGGCCAGACCGCCGGCTTCGCCCGGCTCCTCTCCGAGCAGCTCAGCCCGGCACAGCTGCGCGCTGAGCTCGCCTGACAACCGATGCCGCAGCCGGAGCGCGTCGAGTTGCTGATCGTCGGTGGCGGCGTGGCGGCCGCGCGCTGCGCACGCACCCTGCGGCGCGCGAAGTGGCCCGGGTCGATCCTCATCGTCGGCGACGAGGCGACCTTGCCCTACAACCGGCCGCCGCTGTCGAAGGAGGTGCTCCGCGATGACGCCCCGGTCGAGCTGCTCGCCGCGGAGCCGGCCTCGTGGTACGAGCGCCAGCAGGTCGACCTGCGCACCGGCGTGGCGGTCACCGCGCTGGGTGGGGGCGAGGCGACGCTCTCCGACGGCTCGCGCGTCTCGTGGCAGCGATGCCTGCTCGCCACGGGCGCCGCACCGCGGCGGCCACCCATCGCCGGTGCCGAGCGGACCGCCGTGCTGCGCACGGTCGACGATGCGCTGGGGCTGCGCTCGGCGGCGACGCCGGGCGCCCGGGCGGCGGTGATCGGCGGCGGCTTCATCGGGGTCGAGGTGGCGTCGGCACTCGCCGCGCGAGGCGTCGCCACGACGCTCCTCGAGCTCTCGCCGGCGCTCTGGTCCGGCGCCATGGGCGAGACGCTCGCAACGTGGGCGCAGCGGCGGCTCGCGGAGGCGGGCGTCGACCTCAGGCTCGCGACAGCGGCTTCGTCAGTCGACGAGGGCGGGGTGACGCTCGCCGACGGAGCGCGCATCGACGCTCAGATCGTGCTGGCCGGGGTCGGGGTGACGCCCCGTGTCGAGCTGGCTCGTGCCGCGGGCCTGGCGCTCGGCGACGGCGTGCTGGTCGATGCGGCCGGCCACACGAGCGCCAACGGCGTGTGGGCTGCCGGCGACGTCGCGTCGCTGAATGGCCTGCGCGTCGAGCACTGGCACGCTGCCCGGGAGGCCGGCGAGCGGGTCGCGCGCTCGATCATGGACGCGCCCGTCCCGGCGCCGCGAACGCCGTGGATCTTCGCCGAGGTCGCCGGCACGCCGGTCGACGTGATTGGGGAGGGGCATTCCGCCGACGAGGAGGTCGTGCTCGGCGATCCGTCCGGTGACAGGTTCGGCTCGGTTCTGCTCGCCGGCGGCGCGCCGGTCCAGGTCGCCAGCGTGAATGGCTGGGCCGATGTCGACGCCCTGCGCTCGCTCCTCGAATCCGGTGGCTCGCTCAAGGATTTGAGGCGGCTCGCGGCTTCCCGCGCTTGACGCGAGCGGCACCGAAGGAGCGCCGCGCGGTCCTGGGCGGCTGGCGCTCGGTCGCTTCCTCGCGAACCGTTCGACCACCCTGCTACAGTCCGCAGGCGCACCGGGCGCAGCACGTTACGGAGGTCACGATCGTGAAGGTCGAGGATATCGAGGGGATCGGTCCGGCGAACGCCGCCAAACTCCAGGCAGCCGGGGTCAATACCGACGCGGCGCTTCTCGAGCGCGCAGGCCCCAAGGCGGGCCGGGACGCGCTCGCTGCTGACACCGGCATCAGCCCCAAGCTGCTCCTCGAGTGGGTGAATCACGCCGATCTGATGCGGATCAACGGCATCGGGGGCCAGTTCTCGGACTTGCTGGAGGCCGCTGGAGTCGATTCGTGCGCCGAGCTGGCCCGACGCAATCCCGCCGCGCTGGCCACGACCTTCGGCGAGCTGAACGCGGCGCGCGCAACGACCCGCCGTGCGCCGACCGAGGCGATGGTCACGGACTGGATCGAGCAGGCGAAGGCACTGCCCAAGGTCGTCACGCACTGAAGTCTTCCGGGGGACCCGGGGGTGGCCGGCGCGGAGGTGCGCGGGGTGCACCTTCCGACCAGCGAG
>DAINOY010000049.1:0-8464 GCA_036743735.1 Chloroflexota bacterium | reverse complement strand
GCACGAGGGCGATCGCGGCGACGAGCCAGCCGCTGCTTGCGTCGTCGCGCTGCGCCGGGTTCGAGTCGGGCCGCTCCTGCCCGTCGCCGCCGGCGCTCCCCGGCTCGGGGCTCGGCAGCCCGCCACCCGGCAGCGCGACGTCCGAAGCATCGAGCGGTGCGGGCGCGACCGGCTGCGGCGCATCGGTCCCGAAGGCGGCGTAGAAGGCGTCGTAGAGCTGCGTCGCGTCCACGCCGGTGCCGGCCGCCAGCGCCTCGGCGTCGGTCGCCCCGTCGCGGTAGGCCGCGGCGATCGCCGCGATCGCCGCCTCGCCGTGCTCGGCGACGATCTGGTCGACCATCACCGTGCCCTGTGAGTACGCGAGCGCCGCGCCGCGATCGCTGATCGGGAAGGCCTGGGTGATCCCCTCGAAGGCCAGGAGGCCGCCCCCCGATGCCTCGAACTCGACGATCGCGCGACTCGCGTCCGCGTCGCTGGTCTCGGCCCAGGTGGCGAGGCCTTCGTTCAGCCACTGTGCCGGCTCGTGGAAGGGGTTATCGGTCGCGTCGTGGAAGACGACGTGAGTCACCTCGTGGACGATCGCCGTCTCGAGGTACGCCTGGTCGCCACCGCCGAGCCACATGAACACCGTTCGCAGGTCCGGATAGGCGGCCGCTCCGGTCCACTCCCGCGCTCCGGGTCCCAGCGCGCCGAAGAACTCGTCGCGCCCGGCATAGACGAAGATGTCGATCGGGGCGGCGAGTTCGGTGCCGAGCAGCGCCTCGGCGCGGGCCGCACCATCCGCGCTCAGCTCCCCGAAGCGCGTCGCGGCATCCTCGGCATCGCCGTACCAGTGCACGGTCGCCTGGCCCATCTCGCGCTCCTGCCAGTCCAGGCCGGGCCGGTCGTCGTCGTAGAGCAGCTGCGCCTCGGCGCTCTCGACGAGCTCACCGTCGACGACGGCGCGCCATCGGTAGGTCACCGGCGTGTTCGGGACGACGAAGTCGGCCGACGTGTCCCAGGCGAACGTCGCGTGATCGCCGATCGGGGTCACTGGCGCCACGAACAGCGCGTCGTCGTCGCCGAAGCGGGCGACGAACTCGAGCTGATCGGGCGCGCCGCCGAGCAGATCCACCGAGAAGACCATCGAGGCGCCGAAGGTGGCGTCGGCGGTCATCGGTCCGAAGCCGGTGAACGCCAGGGTCCGCGTTGGTGACAGCAGGAGCCCGATGCCGGCGATCGCCAGCGCGAGCGCCGGGATGACCCTCAGCCGTCCCATGAGATGCGTCCCATGTCGATCAAGCCCAGCGTGAGATCACCGAGTCCCTTCAGGTTGTCGCGCGTTAGCCACCAGGTCTCGCCGTATGCCCAGGGGATGACCGGCGCCTCTGCGTCGACGCGCGCATCGACCGCCGCATAGGCACGTGCCTGGCGCACCGGATCGCCCTCGCTCGCCGCCTCGTCCAGGAGCGCGGCGAACTCGTCGTCCTGCCAGCGGCCGTAATTGCTCGCGGCGGTCGGCGCCAGGAGCAGGCCGTAGAGCGCCTGCGGCGATGGATAGTCGATGACCCAGTTGATGGTGTAGATCGGGGCCGCGACACCCGTGTCCAGCTGGGCAAGGTAATCGGTGAAGCTCATGTTCTCGATCGCCACGTCGACGCCGAGCACCTCGCGCCAGGTCGCCACCGCCGGCTCGACGTCGAGACCAGTGCCGTTGACAGTGATGGTGCCCAGCTCGCTGCGGTCCTCGTAGCCCGCCTCGTCCAGGAGCCGCGCCGCCTCCTGCTCATCGTGCTCCAGCTCGCTCGGCCAGCCGGCGGGCTGCACCGCGGGCGGCACGATGCTCGAGGCCGCGGTCGCCGCCGTCCCCTGGTTCAGCTCCACGAGCCGCTGGCGGTCGAGGGCCAGGAGGAAGGCGCGGCGGACCCGCGCATCGTCGAACGGCGGCTGGGTCGTGTCGAACCCGAAGAACTGGATCGTCGAGGCCGCCCCGCGGTGCAGCGAGACGCCCAGCGTCCGGTCGTACGCGATCCACCCGGCATCGAAGGCGCCGATGCCGACGAGATCGAGCGAACCATCCGCGAAGGCGCTCACCGGGTCGGTCTGCAGGTCGCCGACGAAGCGCACCTCGTCGATCGGCGGCGGCCCGGCGACGTAGTCGTCGTTGGCACGGAGGACGAGGTCGGCGCCATCGACCCGATCGGTGACGTACGGTCCGGAGCCGACGAAGCCGTCGACCGTCTGCCAATCGGGCGAGCCGTCGGCCGCCGGCGGCACGACGAACGTCGTCGGCGTGGCGGTGATGGCCGGAAAGTAGGCCGCGGGATGGCGCAGGCGCACGACGAGCGTCGACGGGTCCGGCGCCGTGATCCCGACCTCGTCCTCCGAAGCCGATCCGGCGCGACGCTCATCGGCCCCGGCGACGATGCTCAGGACGTCGGGCGCCAGTGACCTGACCGCCGGATCGAGGAGGCGCAGCCAGGAGCGTCGCACATCGTCGGCGGTGAGCGGCGTGCCGTCCGAGAACCGCAGCCCGTCGCGGAGCGTGAACGTGTAGGTCAGCTCGTCGTCGGAGATCTCCCAGCCCTGCGCCAGCGAGGCGTACGGCTGGCCATGCTCGTCGAGCCGCGTCAGGCCCGCGTAGAGCTGGAGAAGGAGCTGCACGTCGCTCTGGTCGGCGATGAAGGCGGGATCGAGTGTTCCGGGCGGACCTGCGAGGAATCGCAGCGGCCCGGCGGCGGCTGCCGGTTCGGGTGCCGGTCCGACCACGAGGCAGGCGAGAAACAGGGCCGCGAGCACGACGGCCGAGCGTGCGCGGCGGGGACGGAGCAGCACGGCGGGTAGTATACGGTCCGCATGCAGCACATCCACGAGCACCGATTTCAGACCCAGCCGGTCGGTGGCCTGACCCTGCGCCAGTTCGTGGAATCGCTCCGTCGCTGGACCCCTGAGATGCGCCAGATCGTGCAGATCGCGCTCACCCGCACCGAGTCGGAACGGCAAGATTACCTGCGCGGCTTCCACGCCCGACACCACGACCGCGAGGCGGGCGCGCTCGACTCGTTCGTGCGCTGGGCCTACTCCGACCCGCGCCTCGACTACGTGCCGCAGCTCCTCGCCGACAACGACCGTCCCGCGACCGACTACGACGGGGCGCTCGCGCATGAGGCCGATGTCCTCGTGCAGGAGCGCGCCCGCGGCCGGACGGCCGCCCAGCGCGTGGCGGACTACCTGAACCTGCTCGGCATCGAGGGCAGCGAGCCGGTGCGCGCGGCGATTCGCAGCCTCCTGCCCGCGGGCACGACCGAGGCCGCCGTGATCGCCACGATCCGGCAGATGCGCCGCGCCTGGCTCGAACGCTTCGGAGACGACCCGTTCTTCGGCGAGGATTGAAGGCAGTCCCCGTGAGCGCTCGCCGGTGACGATCTCGGGGCGGGCCGCGCGCATCGGCGGGTGGGCACTCATCGCCTACGGGCTTGCCGGGATCCTCCTGCTGCTCATCGCCTTCGCCGTGGCCAGCGGCCCGCTCGGCACCGCGCAGCGGCTCCTCGTCTCGCTGGACGGCACGCTGCACGCCGCCGCCGACACGGCGCGCAGCACCTCGACCGCGCTCGACAGCGTCGATTCAGGCCTCGGCGAGGCGCAGCGCGGGACGGCGGACGCCAGCACCCTGGTGGCGGACGCGGCCGCGACCAGCGGGCGCCTTGCCAGCGCCATGGGCCTCACGATCTTCGGCGCCCAGCCGCTCATCGGCCTGTCGGACGACTTCGAGGCGATCCAGACCCAGCTCACCGGCCTGAGCGCGAATCTCGACGCGGTCAGCGGCGCGATGGCGACGAGCTCCGACGACCTCGACGACGTGCGGATCGACGTCGCGCGCCTCGCGACCGAGATCGAGCGCGTGCGGGACACGACCGGGACGGACGCGGGCGGGACGGGATCCATCGGGCTTGCGGTTGGCGTACTCCTGGCCTGGCTGGCGCTGCCGGCGATTGCCGCGCTCATCGGCGGTGCCGCGCTGCTGCGCATCGGGCGACGGCTGGGTCTCGAGGCGCTGGCGACCGAGTCCGCGGCGACCGAGGCCGCGGCAAACGAGGTCAGTCGGCCCGACGCATGATCCGGCGCAGGCGCAGCAGCGAGAAGAGGTAGAGCAGCGCCCCGATGCCGGCGAGCGCCCACAGCATCCATGTAGAGCTGATCTCACCGCGCAGCATCGTCTGCTGGAGCGTCTCGATCCCGTGGGTCACCGGCAGGGCGTACGCCACGTAGCGCACCGCCGGCAGGAACTCCTCGACCGGCAGCACGAACCCCGAGAAGAAGACGGACGCCAGCAGCACGATCATCGACAGCTGGACGGCCTGCCGCTCCGAGTCGGCGATGAGGCTGATCAGCAGCCCGACGCCGAGCGAGGCGAAGGTCAGCAGCAGCACGACGCCGACGAACGGCACCCAGCCGCCGAGCAGAGGCACGCCGAGGACGCCGATGAGCAGCGCAGCGACGATGGCGCTGATCACGAGGCTGAAGACGGCGTACGCCACGTACTTCCCGACCAGGAGCTCCATCGAGGTGAGCGGCGCGACGCGGTAGACATCCATGGTGCCCGAGAGTCGCTCGCGCACCATCGACATCGCCGTCAGCGTGACCGCCAGGTGCTGGAGCACGAGCGCGAACACGGCGGGACCGAAGAAGCCGATGACGGTCGGCGCCGTGGGCGCGATGTTCGCCGTCTCCGCGCGGGTTGGCTTGGCGATCGTCTCCGGTGGCACGGTGATCGGCTCGGGCGCGTCCTCGTTGGCGATCGTGATCCCCTGCTCCGCCGCGCGACGGATCACCTCGGCATTGATCTCCGAGACCAGCGTGTTGGTCGCGAACTGGGCCAACGAGTCGCGCACCGGGTCGACGCTGTTCCACTCGACCGTCACCACCGACTGCTGGCCGTTGCGCAGCTGCTCCGCGGGGTTCTTGGGCGCGATGACGAGGAGGCCGACCTCCTGGCTGGCCAGGCGCCGGCGAGCCTGGTCGACATCCTCGATGACGTCGACCACGTTCAGCTGCGCGTCGCTGATCTCGCGGTAGTACTCGACATCGGTCGGGAGGTCCGTCTCGGGCGGGACGACGACGAGCGTGTCGAACGGCGCGCGCGACCCGGTGTAGCCGACGCCGAAGAGGGCCATGATCAGGAACGGCCCGAGAATGAGGCTGAGGATGATGCCCGGGCGCCGGATGAGCTCGCGGATCTCCTTGAAGATGAACGACGTGATGCGGACGAGGCTCTTGCCGAGCGCCCTCACGCGACCTGCTCCTCCTCACCGCTGCGCCGCCGCTCGGCCCGTCGCCGTTCGACGAGCTCGGCGAAGACCTCGTCGAAGCTCGGCTGGTACTCGTCCGCGTCGAGGACGTTCACGCCGAGCCCCGAGAGCATCTCGACGATGCGCGGCGTCGTCCGCCCGGCGTCCGGCGTCACGACGTTGAGGCGCCGGGGCGCGAGCTGCCGGACGCCGGTCACGCCCTCGAGGCCCGACAGCGCCTCCGGAGTGATCGGCCGATCCGTCTCGAGCTCGATGATCTCGCCGCCGAAGACGCGGTGCCGCATCGTAGCCGGGTCGTCGAGCGCCACCAGCTCGCCCTCCGCTAGGAGGGCGACGCGATCGCAGTACTCGGCCTCACCGACGTACTGGGTGGTGACGAGGAGCGTGCGGCCCGACTCGCGCAGCGACCGCAGCTCGTTCCAGATCGACTGGCGCAGCATCGGGTCGATGCCGGCCGTCGGCTCGTCGATGAAGAGGAGCGACGGGTCGTGGACCAGGGCGCAGGCCAGCTCGAGGCGCCGCTGCATGCCGCCCGACAGGTCGCGTGCCAGCCGTCGCCGAGCGTGGAGCAGGTCCACGACCTCGAGCGCGTGCCGGATCCGGCGCCCGCGGCGGAAGGGTGAGATCCCGAACAGCGCCGCGATGAACCCGACGTTCTCCTCGGCGGTCAGGTCGGGGTAGAGGCTGAAGAGCTGGGGCATGTAGGCCAGCTCCTCCCGGGTGCGCCGGGTGAAGCGCATCGGCTCCTCGCCCATGACCGAGATCCGACCGGCGGTCGGCGCCAGCGTGCCGGTCAGCATGCGGATCATCGTCGTCTTGCCCGAGCCGGACGGACCGATGAGGCCCAGGATCGTGCCCTGCTCGATCCCGAAGGTCACGTCCCGGATGGCGTCGAGGGTGCCGAACCGGCGCGTGACGTTGTCCACGTCGATGATCGGGCGTCCGTCGGTCATGGGTTGCATGCGGCGGGCGAATTGCAAGCCGCATGCCGATGGTCAGCGACCGCTTGCCCGCTCGATGAGCCGCAGCGCGTCGCGAGGCGCGTGGCCGCCGACATCGTTGTTGAAGTAGACCCACGCGTCACGCCCGGCATCGGTCCACCCGCGGAGGCGCGCGGCCCATTCGTCGAGGACCGCGTCCGGGTAGCGGCCGCCGTACCTGGCCCCGCTGCCGTGGAGGCGAAGGTAGACGAACGGCCCGACGGGCCCGACGGTCCCTGCAGTCCCGCTGCCGGCCATGTCGTGGAGGCAGAGGGCGACGCCCGCCTGCTCCAGCAGCTCGTCGAGGGCCGGGCCGTACCAGCGGCGGTCGCGGATCTCGACGACCTGCGGCCGGTCCGGCGGGACCACGGCCAGGAAGGCGGCGAGCCGCTCGAGGTTCGGCTTCCAGCGCGGTGGCAGCTGGTACAGCACCGGCCCGAGGTGCGAGCCCAGGCCTGTGGCGCGCGTCCAGAAGCGATGGAGGGGTTCATCGGGCTCGCGAAGCCGCTTGAGGTGGGTCAGGTAGCGGCTGGCCTTGGCGCTGAAGACGAAGTCATCCGGCACGCGGCGCGCCCATCGCTCGAAGGTCACCCGCGGCGGCAGGCGGTAGAAGCTCGCGTTGAGCTCGACCGTCGCGAATGTCCGGGCATAGTGCTCGAGCCATCTGTCCTTCGGCAGGTCATCGGGATAGAAGTCGCCGCGCCAGTGCTCGTACTCCCAGCCCGATGTGCCGATCCGCAGCCGTCCCTGCGCCATGCATCGGGCGCAGTGCGCATCCGGTGCCAGTGCGACGGCATGCGCCATGCGGTGTCGTCTGGCCTGGAGGTACATGGTTCAGATGGCAGAGCTCGATACCAAGGCACGCGACAAGCTCGACAGCGACGAGTTCGCCTACGTCGATTCCGACGGCGGCGAGCACCTGCCGATCAACGACGAGTCACACGTGCGCAACGCGATCAGCCGATTCAACCAGACCGATTTCGAGAGCAAGGCGGCCAAGGAACGGGCCCGGAAGAAGATCCTCGCCGCTGCGAAGAAGCACGACATCGAGATCGATCCGGACGACCACATCAAGGACCCGGTCGACTAGCGGCCGATGCGCTCGATCTGGCGGGGCGCCATCAGCTTCGGCATGGTGACGATCCCGGTGAAGCTCTACACCGCGACCGAGCAGAAGGACATCCACTTCCGGCTGCTCCACAAGACCGATGGGGCGCCGATCGAGGAGAAGCGCTTCTGCACCGCCGACGGCAAGGAGGTCGCCTGGGATGACCTCGTCCGCGGCTACGAGGTCAGCAAGGGCGAGTACATCATCCTCGACCCCGAGGAGATCGAGGAGGTCAAGCCGGAGAGCGCGAGCACGATCGAGATCGGCGACTTCGTGGAGCTGACCGAGATCGACCCGATCTACTTCGAGAAGAGCTACTTCCTCGAGCCGACCGACGTGGGCGCGAAACCCTTCAGCCTGCTGAAGCGCGCGCTCGAGGAGACCGAGCGGATCGCCGTGGCGCGAGTCGTCATCAGGACGAAGGAGCGGCTGGCGACGATCCGCACCTACGACGACACGCTGATCCTCGAGACGATGTTCTGGCCCGATGAGATCCGATCGACGGGGGCGCTCGACCTGCCGGAGGGCGCCGAATCGAAGGTCCGCCCGAAGGAGCTCGAGATGGCGCGCTCGCTCGTCGAGAATCTCTCGGAGCGGTTCGACCCGACCGCGTACAAGGACGAGTACCGAGTCGCGCTCGAGGCACTGATCGAGCGGAAGATGCGCGGCGAGGAGCGGAACGTGAAGCGCCGCAAGCCCGAGGCGAAGGTCATCGACCTCATGGAGGCGCTCCAGGCGAGCGTCGAGCAGTCGAAGAAGTCCGGCGGCAAGAAGCCCGCGAAG
This sequence comes from Chloroflexota bacterium, assembly GCA_036743735.1. Taxonomy (GTDB): domain Bacteria; phylum Chloroflexota; class Limnocylindria; order QHBO01; family QHBO01; genus JBDTNK01. The sequence goes on along the minus strand of DAINOY010000049.1, from coordinate 305 downwards.
AAATCCCGCCGGCGCACCGCTGCCTGAGGTCGACCCTAGTAGTGCTCCTCCTCGGGGACGTACTCGTCCGTATCGCCCTGTGGCGCACCGGGCCGCCCGGACGGGCGCTGCGTCGTCTCCGGCGCGCGGTCGAGCCGGTACGCGGGGTCGTCGGCCGCCAGGCCGTGACTGGAGCCGTAGCCGCCTGACTCCTCGGCCAGGACCGTCGGCTCGCCAACCGCCGGCCCACGTCCATCGTCCGCGCCGCGCTCGGCCCCGTGCTCGGCGTGACGGGCCAGCTCCTCGGTCACGCGCCCGGCACGTAA
>DAINOY010000048.1:0-8466 GCA_036743735.1 Chloroflexota bacterium | reverse complement strand
GATCGGTGCGGGCATCGCTGCAATGTAGCGAGTTGGGGGGCGACGAAATGGTGGCCGAGGGGCTAGGCTATCCGTCCTGACTATCGGCGGAGGTTTCGATGGTGCGTCTGGCCGACTGGCCGCGGATGCCTTATCTCAACGACGAGGTGCGCGAGTGGGCTGCGCAGCAGCTCGTGACGCTGGGCGTCGATGAGATCGCTGTCTATGCGCATGAGGCCGGGGCGGAATCCGAGCAGCGGCGGCTCCTCGTCGCCACCGAGATCGGCCTGCTCGACCTGCTCTACGGACCGCGCGGCTCGAGCGCGCGGTACGGCCTGGCCGGCCGGCTCTACCCCTGGCAGTCGGTGCGTGGCGTCGACCTGCGGGTCGACACCTATCGGGTCTGGGCGCACGAGCATCGCACGCGCTGGTCACTGACGATGCTGCGCCCGCGCTTTCGGCAGGAGACCGACTCCCCGGAGCTCGGCACCGCGATCTGCGATTTCGCCAAGGTCTGCGCCATCATGGCGGAGCCCTCCGGCTGGCCGCCGCCCGAGGAGCATTCGGTCGCGAATCTGCCCCGCGACCGCGCCCCCGGCACGGCGAGTGGCGCGCCGGCCGCGCCCCCGCAGGCCAGCGGCCGTCCCACCGGCCCCGGCGCGGCGCGTCCGGGGTCGTCCGAGCCGCGCGCCGAGGGCAGTGAGCCCCGCGAGGCCGCCTCCGCCACCGCCACGGCGCCGCGAGCTCGCGATCACATGGACCTGCGCCGCCAGCTGGGCCTTCCGACCCGCAACGGCGACGAGCCGGCGGCGGGCGACGGGGAGCGTGGGCCGAACCAACCCGAGGGCTGACGCCGCTCAGGTGATGAGCATCGCATCGCCGAAGCTGAAGAAGCGGTAGCGGTCGTCGAGCGCGGCCCGATACGCCGACAACAGTGTGTCGCGCGCCTCGACCGGCGACGCGCCGCCCGTGCCACCGGCACGACCCTCCATGCGGGCCTGCATGCCGTGCTGCACGAACGCGGTGACGAGCAGCAGGAGCGACGAGCGCGGCAGGTGGAAATTCGTGACCAGCGCGTCGACGGTCGCGAAGCGATACGGCGGCGTGATGTACAGGTCGCTCCAGCCGCTCGCGGCGCCGTCCCGCGCGGCCGTCTCCAGGACCCGGACGCTCGTCGTGCCGACCGCCACGACCCTGCCACCCTCGCGCCGGGTCTCGGCCAGCGCCGTCCGCGTGGGCCCAGGGATCTCGAACCACTCGCGATGGATGCGGTGCTCGTCGATGAAGTCGCCCTCGAGCGGCCGGAACGTGTCCAGGCCGACGTGCAGCGTGACCGCCGCACGCCGGACGCCGGCGGTCGCGAGTCGTTCGAGCAGGCCCGGCGTGAAATGGAGCCCGGCGGTCGGCGCGGCGGCGGAGCCCGGTGGCCGCGCGTAGACGGTCTGGTACCGCTCCGCCGGGGCGCTGCGGTCGTGGATGTAGGGCGGCAGCGGCAGCTCACCGGCATCGCGCATGACCTCGTGCGGGTCGCGGTCGATGCGCACCGCGCGCGTTCCGTCGCCGAGCCGCTCCCCCACGTCGACCGCGTCGCCGCTGCGGAGCGTCAGCCGCCCCCCCACCGGGACGCGGCGTGACGGCCTGACGAGCGCCTCCCAGCGACCATCGTCGAGCGGCCTGAGCAGCAGGATCTCGGCAGCGCCTCCGCCCGGGCGCGTGGCCGGCAGCCGCGCCGGGATGACGCGGCTGTCGTTGACGACGAGCAGGTCACCGGGGCGAAGCCACGTCCCGATCTCCGAGAAGCGCCCCTGCGCCAGCGCTGGGAGCCCGGGAGCCGAAGCGGCCCGATCGAGCACGAGCAGCCGGCTCGCGTCGCGCGGCTCAGCCGGGGTCTGTGCGATCGCGCCCTCGGGCAGGTCGTAGTCGAAGTCGTCGACGCGGAGTCGTGGGGCATCCATGCGCCGAAAAGCGTAGCGCCCGGTCGGCAGGGCCGGCCGGGCGCCATCGGTCCACCAGGGAAGATCAGCCGACGAGCAGGTTGATCCAGTCCTGGGCGAAGAAGACGAGGAAGGCGATGGCGACGAGCCACATGAGCCAGTGAACCTCGGCCGCCTTGCCGCGCACCGCCTTGATCAGGACCCAGCTGATGAAGCCGGCCCCGATCCCGACGGTGATGTCGTAGGTGAGTGGCATGAGGATCATCGTCAGGAGTGCCGGGAGGCCATCCTCGACGTCGGCCACGGGGATGTCCTTGATCAGCGTGAACATCAGGTACCCGACCAGGACCAGCGCCGGCGCCGTGGCGGCCGCCGGGACGATGAGGGCGATCGGCGAGAGCAGGATGGCGAGAAGGAACAGCACGCCGGTCACGACCGAGGTCATGCCCGTGCGCCCGCCGTCGGCCACGCCCGCTGCGCTCTCGATGTAGGTGGTGTTCGAGCTGATGCCCGCCGCGCCACCGGCGAAGGCGGCGATCGAGTCGACGAGCAACGGACGCGACACGTTCGGCACGGAACCGTCCGCACGGGCGAGACCGGCCTCGTGGGCGACGCCGGTGACGGTGCCCATCGTGTCGAAGAAGTCGGTGAGCAGGATCGCGAAGATGACGAGCAGGGCCGTCACCAGCGGCAGGACCGAGAAAACCTCGGTCACGTCGAAGCGCCCCAGGGTGTCGAAGCGGGGCGTGGCGATCAGGTCGTTCCCGGCCGGGATGCTCGTCACGCCGACGAGCAGCGCGAGCACGGTCGTGGCCAGGATCGAGATGACGAGCGCGGCCTTCACCTTCAGCACGTACAGCACGATGGTGATGAGCAGGCCAGCCAGGAAGACCCACTGTGCCGGCTCGGTCGGAAACGAGACGGTGACGAGCGTGCCGGGCACGTTCGACTTGATGAGCCCACCGTTCGCGAAGCCGATGAACAGGATGAAGAGTCCGATACCGACGCCGATCGCGCGCTTCAGCGAGATCGGCACCGCGTTCATGATCGCCTCGCGAAGTCCCGCGAGCACGAGGAGCGTGACGACCACGCCCTCGATGACGATCACGCCCATGGCTCCCGCCGGGCTGAGGCCGCGGCCGGTGAGCGCGAACGCGACGATCGCGTTGATCCCGAGCCCCGCCGCGAGCGCGAACGGGTAGTTGCTGATGATCCCCATCGCGATCGTCATCACGCCCGCGACGAGGGCGGTCGCGGCGGCGACCGTCGCGAGATCCCAGGCAGGATCCGCCTGCCCGGTTGCCTCGAACCCGCCGGTGAGAATCGAGCCGTTCACGAACAGGATGTAGGCCATGACCATGAAGGTGGTCACACCGGCCCGGATCTCCGTTCCGAGTGTCGTCCCCCGCTCCCTGAAATGAAAGAAGCGCCCGAGGCCGGACTCTTCCGGCACCTCGTCGCGCTCCATGGGCTGCGCGGTTGCCTCCAAGGGTCTCCTCCGATCCTCCTTGCGGCCCGCTTCGGAACCGGACCGAGCGGCACCAGCGCGGATCGTAGTACGCAGCGGCGCGCGGGAACGCCCCGTTTCGCACACGGGTCCGGCGGCGCGGCGTGCGCTCGGCGCGAGCCCTAACGGCGGGTGAACAGGTTGAAGAGGACGGTGAGGACGATCGAGATGATGAGCATCGTGGCGATCGGGATGTAGATGCCACCGCGCTCACCCTCGATGGCGATGTCGCCCGGCAGTCGACCGAACGGCAGCTTCACGCCCAGCAACGCGAGCCCGCCGACGATCACGAGCACGATCCCGATGACGAGGATGATCCGTCCGATCTCCGGCGACATGGCTCAGCCTGGCGCTCGCTTCAGCTGTCGAACAGGCCCGGCTGGACCGATGTCTCCGCCGCGCTGCCGCTGGGCGGGACGAGGCCGAGATGTCGCCAGCCCGAGGCGGTCAGTTGGCGCCCGCGTGGCGTCCGGGCCAGCAGCCCGATCTGCATGAGGTACGGCTCGATGACGTCCTCGAGCGTCTCGATCGGCTCGCTGATCGTCGCCGCCATGGTGGCCAGGCCGACCGGCCCACCACCGTGGTGCTCGGCGATGGCGCGCAGCAGCTGGCGGTCCAGGGCGTCGAGCCCGATGGCGTCGATCTCGAGCAGGTCGAGCGCGCCGTCAGCCAGCTCCCCGCTCACCGCGCCGTCGCCGGCACCGCGCACCTGCGCGAAGTCACGGACCCGCTTCAGGAGGCGGTTGGCGATGCGGGGCGTGCCCCGCGATCGGCTGGCCACCGTCGTGGCGGCCTCGGCCGAGAGCGTGACGCCCAGGATCTCGGCCGATCGACGCAGGATACGCTCGAGCTCGTCCTGGCTGTAGTAGTCGAGCCGGTACGTGACGCCGAAGCGGTCGCGCAGCGGCCCGGTGATGCTCCCCACGCGGGTCGTCGCGCCGATCACCGTCACATGCTCGATCTGGAGCCGCACGGTGCGCGCCCCCGGCCCCTTGCCGAGGACGACGTCGAGCGCGAAATCCTCCATGGCCGGGTAGAGGATCTCCTCGACCGCGTGGCTCAGGCGGTGGATCTCGTCGATGAACAGGACGTCGCCCTTGCCGAGGCTGGTCAGGACCGCGGCCAGGTCGCCGGCGCGCTCGATGGCCGGTCCGGAGGTGGTGCGGATCTGAGCGCTCATCTCGGCCGCCACGATGTTCGCCAGCGTCGTCTTGCCAAGTCCGGGCGGCCCGTAGAGCAGGACGTGATCGACCGGCTCCGAGCGCTGCTGCGCCGCATCGATGAGAATCGCCAGGTTCTCCTTGACCCGCGACTGCCCGGCGAACTCGTCGAGGCGTCGCGGGCGGACCGTCGACTCGAGGGTCCGTTCCTCCTCCGCGACCTCGGCGGCGGTGATCCGGTCGATCGTCACGCGACGGGAGCCGGTCGAGGGGCCGAATCGAACATGTGGGCGATTGTAGCCGTCGGGTCAGCCGTCCCCGTTCTCGACCCGCAGCGCCGCGAGATCGTCATGGGTGTCGATGTCCGGGGCGTGCCTCCCGACCTCGACCGCGCAGATGAGCTCCGGGCGGGCGCGCAGGACATCGCGCAGGCCGGTGTCGCCGCTCGCCTCCGCCACGCGCCCGAACTGCGAGCGCTCGAGCAGGACCGGCGGGGCGTCCACGCCGCCCCCGCGCGCGACGATGATCGGCCGCTCACCGCGCGCGGTGAGCACGGCGCGGATCGTGTCCAGCGCCACGGTCGGCTGGTCACCGAGCAGGATAAGCACGGCGCCGCAGTCCGCCGGCACCGCGCCGAGTCCGAGCTTCAGCGAGTGGCTCATGCCGCGTCCCGGGTGCGGATTGCGCACCCAGCGCAGGCGGACGGCGTCCATCGAGGCAGGTCGCGAGAGCCAGACCGGCACGACCGCCACGATCGGGTCCAGCGCCGCCTCGTCGGCGCGCAGCAGGACATGCTCGAGCAGCGTGCGCCCCTCATGCACCGCGAGCTGCTTCGCGCCCCCGAAGCGTCGTGACTCACCCGCCGCCAGGACGATCCCGGCCACCCTCCCGTCGTTCATCGCGTTCCTATACTCGCGCGATGGAGGTCGACCTGCTCATCGGCGGCGGCACGCTGGTCGACGGCACCGGTGCCGCGGGCCGTCGCGCCGATCTCGCCGTCGTGGGTGACCGGCTGCGGATCGTCGAGCCGGGCGCATCGGTCGCGGCCGGCGACCGGATCGACGCCACCGGCCGGGTCGTCGCGCCAGGCTTCATCGACCTCCACTCGCACTCGGGGCTCCAGGTCCTGGCGGAGCCGCTTCACGAGCCGAAGGTGCGCCAGGGCGTCACCTCGGAGATCGTGGGCGTTGACGGCCTGTCGTATGCGCCGATGCCAGGCCAGGCGGATCTCGACGCCCTGATCGACATGAATGCCGGCCTCGACGGCAGGCCGCGGATCCGAGCCGACTGGGACAGCGTCGCCTCCTACCTTGCTCGGCTCGACCGTGCGACATCGGTCAACCTGGGGATGCTGGTCGGCAACAGCGCGCTGCGCATCTGCGCCGTGGGCTGGGACGACGTGGAGATCAGCGAGGCGCACCTCGGGAGGATGCGCTCGATGCTGCGCGAGGCGATGGCGGAGGGCGCCCTGGGCATCTCGAGCGGGCTGGACTACCCGCCCGGCGGCTATGCCTCGACCGACGAGCTGGCCGCCCTCAGCAACGAGGCGGCGGCGCACGCCGGCTTCTACCACACCCATGTCCGCTACGCGCTCGGCGACCGCTATCTCGACCCGTTTCGCGAGGCGATCGAGATTGGCCGGCGGGGGGAGGCGCCGGTCCACATCACCCACTTCTACCACCGCGAGACGCACCCGGGCGGTCCGGAACGGCTCATCGGCCTGGTGGAGGAGGCGCGCGCCGGTGGCGCCGACGTCACGTGGGACACGTACCCGTCCGAATGGGCCAGCACCAGGCTCCTGATCCAGCTGCCGCTCTGGGTCCAGGCAGGTGGACCGATGCCGACGAAAGAGCGCCTCGCCGACCGCGGGGTGCGCGACAGGCTGCGCGCCGAGCTGCGCGAGCGCGGCGCGGCCTACACCTCGCCCGCCGGCTGGGCCGACGTTCGCCTCGGGGCCTTCACGCGCCCGCAGAACCTGCGCTGGGAGGCGATGACCGTGGCCGACGTCATGCGCGAGCGGGGCGTCGACGCCGTCGATGCCATCTGCGACCTGCTCCTCGACGAGAACCTCGGCGTCAACCAGGTCACGGGGGGCCCATGGACCCGGACGCTCGGTCCGTTCGTGGCGCACCCCGTCGGGATGGTCGGCACCGACTCGACGTTCAATGGCGCCAAGCCGTCGCCGCGCACCTATGGCTCGTTCCCGCGCATCCTGGGCCAGTTCGTCCGGGACGACGCGCTGCTCAGCCTGGAGGAGGCGGTGCGCAAGATGACCTCGGCGCCCGCCGCCCGGCTGGGGCTGCGGGACCGAGGCGTGCTGCGCGACGGCGCGCTGGCCGACGTCGTGGTCTTCGACCCGGGCACGGTTCGCTCGAACGCGACGTACGAGGAACCGCGCCGCTTCCCGACCGGCATCGAGCACGTGCTCGTCAACGGCGTGCCGGTGGTTCGGAACGGATCGCACACCGGCGCGACGCCCGGACGGGTGCTGCGCCGCTCCTGAGGCGGTGGTGGGTCAGGTGTTGGCGCCGACCACCATGAGGATGACGATCGCCACGAGGAGGACGGCGAGGATGATGCCGCCGCGCTGCACCTTGGCGCCCAGCTCTGCGATGCCCGGCGGCGGGCCGGCCGTCGTCGCGCCCGGCGGCGGTGAGCCGGCCGGCATGGCGGCGAGCGCATGCGCGAGCTCACGCCCGGCAGGTCCCTGGACGAAGATCGAGTAGCTGATCGCGATCAGGTACAGGACGATCGCGACGAGGAGCCACGGCTGGAAGAGATCGATGCCGCCGGTGATGATCATCAGCGCACCGCTCACCGGCATCGACAGCGCGCCGGGCAGCACGACCTTCGCCTCGATCCGATCGTTCAGCTCGGCCGCGAACGCGGCGTGCTGCGGGCTCTTCTGTCCCGCGGCCGCGATGAGCGGAAACGCGAAGGTTGGCCCGAAGGCGACGATCGCGGCGCCGATGTGGAGGAAGAGAAAGATGAGGAACAGCGGATTCACACACACCTCCGTACGTGGAATGGCCGGTCGGCCGATGCGAGCCTACGCCCACGCGTCAAGTCGTCCCGCGGTGCGTCCGCGGCGCTAGGATTGGCCGATGGAGGCCATTCCGACCACCGCCACCGCCCCGACCGTGACCGAGCCGGCGGTCATCGTTCCGCCCGCCGGTAACGTGCCGGGCGCGGCTCGAGGCTACCCGCTGCGGCGCGAGGGACCCGCGAAGCTGACCGGGACGGCGCTCTACGCCGATGACATCGTCGTGCCGGGAGCCTGGTACGGCGCCACCGTGCGATCGACCGAGCCACACGCGCGCCTGCTGGGCATCGAGCTCGATCCGGACTTCGACTGGACGGACGTCACGCTCGTCACCGCCGCAGACATCCCCGGGCAGAACGTCGTCAGCCTGATCAGCGACGACCAGCCCGTGCTCGTGCCGGTTGGCGGCGAGATCCGCCACCAGGCCGAGCCGGTCGCGCTGCTGGCGGCCGCCGACCGCCCGACGCTCATCGCGGCGCGTCATCACGTCCGGCTGCGCACCGAGCGCCTGCCGGCGGTCTTCGATCCGCTCGAGGCGACCCAGGAGTTCGCCCACTTCGCTATCGGCCGCGAGGACGTCGAGGCGGCACTCGCATCGGCCGACCTCGTGATCGAGGGAACGTACCGCGTCGGACACCAGGAGCAGCTTTACATCGAGAACAACGCGTTCATTGCCGTGCCCCGCGAGGATGGCGGCATCACGGTCACCGGCTCGTGCCAGTGCCCGTACTACATCCACAAGGCGATGAAGCGGGCGCTCGACCTTGACGACGGGCAGGCGGTGGTGGTGCAGGCCGAGACCGGCGGCGGCTTCGGCGGCAAGGAGGAGTTCCCATCAGTCAT